>JBAWAM010001050.1:0-6626 GCA_049589315.1 Myxococcaceae bacterium | reverse complement strand
GGAGCTGCAGAACTACCCGGGCAACCTCCGGGTGAGAGGCGAGCAGCTCGCCGCCCAGTTCGGGTGCTTCAAGTGCCACACCACCGACGGCACCTCGCACATCGGGCCGACGTTCGTGGACATGTATCTCCGCAAGGAGAAGCTGACCGACGGCACGACGATCGTGGCAGACGAAGCCTATCTCACCGAGTCGATGATGGATCCGAACCTGAAGTTGGTGGCCGGCTTCCAGCCGGTGATGCCGACGTTCATCGGCCAGCTCGACGCACCGGAAACCGCAGCCATCGTGGAATACATCAAGTCGCTGAGCACGAACCGCGTGGTGAACGAGGGTTCGGAGGGTCCCGTCTATGAGCTCCGCAACCAGTAGCGCAGAACCACTCGAGTTCCCGAAGACCCATTACCTGAACGACGGCCGCACGGTCATGTCGTGGCTGGGGAGCGTCGATCACAAGCGGATCGGGGTCCTCTACCTGATCAGCGTGCTCATCGCGTTCCTGCTGGGCGGCATCTTCGCCCTGGCGGTCCGACTGGAGCTGCTCACGCCCGGTCCGACGGTGATGGACGCGCTGACGTACAACCGGATGTTCACGCTCCACGGCATCGTCATGATCTTCCTGTTCATGATCCCTGCCATCCCGTCCGTGTTCGGCAACTTCTTCCTGCCGATCATGCTGGGCGCCAAGGACGTGGCATTCCCACGGTTGAACCTGATGTCCTGGTACGTCTACCTCGCGGGCGCGGGCATCGCGCTGTGGGGAATGATCAACGGCGGTGCGGACACGGGTTGGACCTTCTACACCCCGTACAGCACGATGACGCCGACCCAGGTGGCGCCCATCCTGTTCGGCGCGTTCATCATCGGGTTCTCGTCCATCCTCACCGGCCTGAACTTCATCGTGACGACGCACACGATGCGGGCGCCGGGCATCACCTGGATGAAGATCCCGCTGTTCGTATGGGCGATGTACGCGACCAGCGTCATCCAGGTTCTGGCCACGCCAGTGCTGGGCCTGGTGCTGCTGCTCACGACGGCGGAGCGGGTCTTCGGGTTCGGCCTGTTCGACCCCGCCCAGGGCGGCGACCCGGTGCTCTACCAGCACCTGTTCTGGTTCTACTCGCACCCTGCCGTGTACATCATGGTGCTCCCGGCGTTCGGGGTGATCTCCGAGACCGTCGCCGCGTTCAGCCGGAAGAACTACTTCGGCTACAAGATGATCGCCTGGTCGTCGCTGGGGATCGCGTTCGTCGGGTTCTTCGTGTGGGGCCACCACATGTTCGTGTCCGGCCAGTCGACCTTCCAGGGCGGCGCCTTCGGCGTGCTCTCGATGTTGGTGGGCGTGTTCACGGCCATCAAGGTCTTCAACTGGGTCGGCACCATGTACAAGGGGTCGATCTCGTTCACCACGCCGTTCGCCTACGTCATCGGCTTCCTCTACTTCACCGTGTTCGGCGGCATGACCGGTGTGGCGGTGGCGGCGGTGTCGCTGGACGTGCACTGGCACGACACCTACTTCGTGGTCGCGCACTTCCACTTCATCATGGTGGGCGCGACGGTGATGGCGTTCCTCTCCGCGCTCCACTACTGGTTCCCGAAGATGTTCGGGCGCATGTACGACGAGCGCTGGGGCATCGCGGCGGCGCTGCTGATCGTCCTCGGCTTCAACTTCACCTTCGTCCCCCAGTTCCTCCTCGGGAACATGGGCATGCCGCGGCGCTACTATCAGTACCCGGAGCACTTCCAGGCGCTGAACATCGCGTCCACCGCGGGCGCCTCGGTGCTGGCGATCGGCTTCCTCATCGTCCTTATCTATCTGATCGTCGCGCTGGTGAAGGGACCGTACGCCGGAGTCAACCCGTGGGGCTCGATGGGCTACGAGTGGAACAAGACCCAGACCCCGCCCGTCACCCACAACTTCGTCGACCAGCCCACGTATCCCAACCCGCCGCACGACTACTCGATCGAGGCCGCGGAGAAGGAGGGAGTGACCCATGCAGCCTAGTTCGCACGGCCACGCGTCCACGGCCGGTGAGTACCCGCTGGCCCACCACTTCGGGTCGCCGGCGGTCCAGACCTACGCGGCCCGGTTCGGGATGTGGCTGTTCCTCGCGACGGAGGTCCTGCTCTTCGCCGGCCTCTTCGCTGCGTACGCTTATTATCGGTACCTGTTTCCGCAGACGTTCGCGCTCGCCAGCCGTCACCTGGATCTCACGATGGGCGCGATCAACACGGTCGTGCTGATCACCAGCTCATTGACGGCGGCGCTCGCGATCCACTTCGTCCGCGTGGGCAAGCCGAAAGTAGCGGTGGGGATGCTGGCGTTCACGCTGCTGGCGGGCGTCGGCTTCCTCGTCATCAAGTACTTCGAGTACAAGCACAAGTTCGAGATCGGCACGCTGCCGGGTAAGTTCTACACCTATGAGGGGCTGCAGACCCAAGGCGCCCCGATGTTCTACGCGGTTTACTTCGCGTCGACCGGTCTGCACGGTCTCCACGTGATCATCGGCATGGGTGTGCTGGCCACGGTGATGGTTCACACCATCAAGGGGCGCTTCTCGCCGGTGTACTACACGCCGGTCGAGCTCGGCGGCCTGTACTGGCACCTCGTCGACCTCGTCTGGATCTTCCTCTTCCCGCTGCTCTATCTGGTTTGAGTTCGAGGCTCCGATGGCTGAAATCTCTTCGACCGACCACCGCACCCACTCGCATGCTCCATCGGAGCTCGAGCACCACGGCGCGGGTCCGTACTACCTGGTCTGGGCTGCCCTGCTCGTCCTCACCGGCCTCACCGTGTGGACCGGGCAGATGCACCTGCCGACCTTCGGCCTGCTGCTCGCGCTGATCATCGCGACCACCAAGGCCACCCTGGTGTTGCTGTTCTTCATGCACCTCTGGGAGCAGAAGGGCGTGAACCGCGTCACGTTCTCGATTACCATCTCGTTCGTGATCCTGCTGCTCCTGGGCATCTTCGGCGACGTCACCACCCGGTGGTCGGGATCGCTCCCCCACAAGGAGCCGCCTGCTTCCGAGCTGCCCTCGAGTCGCGGCACGGGTCACTGACCCGACGTTCGCTTCCAACCTGACGCGCCGGTCCCCCTGGGGCCGGCGCGTTTCGTTTGTGAAGAATCCGAAGTCCGCCCGATGCCCGCATTGGACGGTTCCGTCGGGGTCCGTAGGGTCGGCAGCGCCTATGGCGGCGGTCTTCTCTCCTCGCGCGGACACCCTCTTCCGGATTGCTCTGGTCGTGGCCGTGTGCCTGCCGGCCGGGGCGATTGCGGGCTTGATGCTGCTGGCCCGGAGCCCGCTGGGGACGGGCCAGTACGACATGCTGTCGCAGCCGGTCCCGTTCGATCATCGCCACCACGCGAGGGACGAGGGCATCGACTGCCGCTACTGCCATGACCTGGTCGAGCGCTCGCCGTACGCGGGGATCCCCCCGACGTCGAAGTGCATGAACTGCCATGCGCAGATCTGGAACCAGGCGGCGCTGCTGGATCCGGTGCGGGCGAGCGTCTTCGATGACGTGCCCATCCGGTGGAACAAGGTCCACCGCCTGCCCGACCACGTCTATTTCAACCACGCGATCCACGTGAGCAAGGGCGTGGGCTGCGTCACCTGCCACGGCCGCGTCGATCAGATGCCATTGGTCCGGCAGGCGCGCGAGCTCACCATGGGCTGGTGCCTGGACTGCCACCGCCGTCCCGAAGGCCATCTCCGGCCCCGCGCTGAGGTCACCAACATGGACTGGAAGCCAAACGTCGACCCGGTGCAGCTCGGGAGAGAGCTCGCCCGACGCTACGACGTGCGACCTCGAACGAACTGCACCACCTGCCACCGATGAGTCACCCTGTCCCGACAGCTCCGGATTCGAGCGAGGATGAGTTCCTCCAGGGTGCGTTCCCCACGCCTGATTCGGGCGTCGTCGAGGGGGTCGACCGAAGGACCGTGCTCAAGGGGGCGGGCGCCGCGGCGGCGCTCACCGCGCTGGGCGCCTGCTTCCGGCAGCCGCCGCGCGAGATGCTCCCCTACTCGGAGCGTCCGGAGCAGGTCCGCCCGGGACTGCCGCTCCACTTCGCGACCTGCGCCTCGCTGGGCGGCTACGCGGTGGGGCTGCTGGTGGAGAGCCGCGAAGGCCACCCGCAGAAGATCGAAGGGAACCCGCAGCATCCGTGGAGCCTGGGTGCGACGGGACCGATCGAACAGGCGGAGCTGTTGCAACTCTACGACCCGGGCCGGCAGCGCGCGTACGTGAAGGAGGGACAGCCCATCTCCCGGCAGGAGGCGCTCGAAGCCCTGCAGGCCCTCGGTCGCGATGCGGAGAAGGACGGCGGCGCGCGGCTGCGAATCCTGGCGGAGCCGGACGGGTCTCCCCTGCTCCAATCGTTGAAGGAGCGGGTGCTCGAGCGATTCCCTCGCGCACGGGTGGTTCATTGGACATCGCTCTCGGAACACGCGTCGACCGAGGGCAGCGCGCTCGCGTTCGGAACGCCGCTCACGGCGGTGCCGGATTTCCGGGATGCAGAGGTGATCCTCTCGCTCGACGCGGACGTGTTGGGAATGTTCCCGGGCAGCCTCCGCCACTCCCGGGAGCTAACGGCGCGGCGGGTCCCGGAGAAGACACCGCTCAATCGGCTGTACGTCGTCGAGACCGCCCTCACCGTTACCGGGATGTTCGCGGACCACCGGCTGGCACTGGCCCCCTCCAGGATCGAAGCGTTCGCAATGGCGCTGCTGCACGCGTTGGCGGAGGCAGGCGCGCCCGCCGAGTGGGGCCAATGGGTCACGGGCCTCCCGCGACCTGACCTGGACGAGCCCCGCTGGCGGTTCACCCGCGCGGTGGCGCGCGACCTGCTCAGGACCCAGAACCGTTCGGTCGTCGTCTGCGGCCCGAGGCAGCCGTCGTGGATGCACGCGGTGGCGCACGCGGTGAACCACGCATTGGGCAACGTAGGGCGCACGGTCCGACTCCATGCGCCCGTGCTGCCGGTCGCGGACAGCGGGCCCGGCGCGCTGCGTGGCCTGGTGGAGGAGATGGGCCGCGGCGAGGTCGATGCGCTGGTGATCACGGCGTGGAATCCGGCCTACACCGCGCCCGGTGATCTGGACCTCGCGGCCATGCTCCCGAAAGTTCCCCAGACGGTCTACGCGACCCTCCGCCCGGATCAGACGAGCGCGGCGAGCAGACTGGCCCTTCCGCGGGCGCACTTCCTCGAGGCCTGGGGAGATGGTCGGTCGCCCGACGGAAGCGTGGGATTCACCCAGCCGTTGATCCTGCCGCTCTTCGAGGGGCTGACCGAAGCGGAGATCCTGGCGCTGCTCGCGGGCGCGCCCGGGAAGGACGGCTGGGAGCTCCTCCGGACCCATGGGCGCCTGCGAGCGGAGGACGCGCAGTTCCGCGAGTGGCTGCGGCTCGGGCTCGTGCCTGACAGCGCTTTCGACGCACAGGAGGTGCCCCCGCGGTGGGATGAGATCGGCGCCGCGCTGCAGCGCTGGCGTCCCCGGGAAGGTCCGTCCCTCGAGGTCTCCTTCGCCGCCGATTACTCCGTCCATGACGGACGGTATGGGGACAACGCCTGGCTGCAGGAGCTGCCGGACCCGGTCACCAAGATCGTCTGGGACAACGCGGCGTACCTGAGCGCGCGGACGGCGGCAAGGCTCGGCGTGGAGAGCGGAGACATGGTCCGTCTGACGCTGCGGGGACGCTCGATCGACGCGCCGATCTGGATCATGCCCGGGCACGCCGAGGATGCGGTGACGCTGCCGCTCGGGTACGGGCTGCCCGGTGGCGTCGGATTCAATGCCTCCCCGCTGCGCTCTTCGGACGCGCTCTGGTCGGCGAGCGGACTGGAGCTCGAGCGGACCGGACGAAAACACCTGCTGGTCCAGACCCAGCAGGCCGCAGAGCAGAAAGGCCGGCCTCTCGCGCTCACCCGCTCCATCCACGAATGGAGCCCCGAGGACCAGGAGCTGAAGGCGCTGCACTCGCCGGACGCGTCGCTCTACGCGCCGTGGAAGGACGCCTACGAGAACGCACCGCACAAGTGGGGGATGGCGATCGATCTGTCCCGCTGCACCGGGTGCAGCGCCTGCGTCCTCGCCTGCCAGTCCGAGAACAACATCCCCACGGTCGGAAAGAAGGAGGTCGCGAATCACCGGGAGATGCACTGGCTGCGCGTGGACCGCTACTTCCGCGAGGAGGCTGATACCGATGCGCCCGCGGCCATCACCCAGCCGCTGATGTGCGTGCACTGCGAGAGCGCGCCCTGCGAGTACGTGTGTCCCGTGAATGCCACGGTCCACTCGGACGAGGGCTTGAACGAGATGATCTACAACCGCTGCATCGGCACCCGGTACTGCTCGAACAACTGCCCGTACAAGGTCCGGCGCTTCAACTTCTTCGACTACCAGCGACACGTCGATCCGCTCGAGACGCTGTACAAGAACCCCGACGTCACGGTGCGCGCCCGCGGGGTGATGGAGAAGTGCACGTACTGCGTGCAGCGCATCGAGCGCGCCCGCATCCACGCCCGGGTCCAGAACGAGCCGATTCGAACCGACGAACTCCAGACGGCCTGCCAGCAGGTCTGTCCGACCGAGGCGATCGTCTTCGGGGATCTGCACGACG
>JBAWAM010001049.1:0-6017 GCA_049589315.1 Myxococcaceae bacterium | reverse complement strand
CTCCGGAGTAGAGGCGCCGGTCGCGGGCATACTCGAGCACCCGTCGCGGAACGAGCTCCCACGGGAGTTCGCCTCGCCCGAGCCGCTCGCGGACTTCGGTCGAGGACACCTCGGCGAGCGGCGGTCCCACGGCCTCGGTGGCGGGATACCCGGCGCGATACAGCACGAGCACGCGCGCGAGCTGATGGATGCGCTCGAAGTCCTTCCAGTGCGGCAAGTCCCGCAGGATGTCCGACCCGATCACCAGGGTGAAACGCCAATCCGGGTGCAGCGTGGTCAGGTGATCCAGCGTGTCGACGGTGCGCCCTTCGCCGCCGAGCGTCTGCTCAACGCGCGAGACCTTGAGCCAGCCCGCGGTGTCCGCGCACAGGAACTCGCACATCGCGACGCGATCCTCGAAAGGCGCGAGCGCCTTCCGGAACGGGTGCTGATAGCTCGGCATGAGCCACACCTCGTCCACGGGCTCGGTGGCCCGGACGTAGTGCGCGGCGAGCAGATGCCCCACGTGCGGCGGGTTGAACGACCCTCCCAGGAGCGCAACCTCCACGACCCCTCCTACTTCACCGAAAGTTTCGTCCTGCGATCCACCGTGAGCGGGTGCCCGTCCACCAACACGCGCCCATCCAGGCGGAACGCCGAGAAGCGCAGGTCTCTCTCCACGACCTCGATCAGGCCACAGGTCTGCTCGGCAGCGCCGGTGAGCTTTCCGGGCGTGACGAAGTAGCGCGGACCGATCTGCACCACCTGCGGCTCCTTCTCCTTGCCGTGGATGAATACGGCCGAGTTGAGCAGATCCTCCCGCGTCAGGTCGTTCTTGTCGTGGACGACGCAGCACAGCGTGTCGCCCAGCATGTCCATTGCCTTCTTCGGTACTGCAGCGTCCAGGTACTGGAGGCTGTCCTTGTCCGGCACACGGACGAACCGCTCCTTCACCCGGTCGAGTTCGATGGTGTCGTCGTCTCCGGAGAACGCGGGGGGCCGCTCCACCTGCTCGCGCGCAGCCAGGAAGTTGGTGACGTCCGCGAGAAAGTCGGCGTCGGAGTAGCTCCTGCCTCCCCGCGCGGCCTGTCTCCGCTGGATGATCCACTCGTCGAGATCGGCGTAGCGCCCGCCGGCAAAGATGAACCGCTTCGCGCCCTTCGCCCGTAGCAGCTCGTACGCGGCATCGAACGCGTCGAGATCGCCATGGCTGTCGCTGAACACCCCGATCACGGCCGGAAGTCTACCCGTAGAGGAGAAATTTGCGCCGGTCCTCTTCGAACCGACGGGCATGCGCGTCGAAGCCCGCCAGCAGCCGGTCGAGGCTCCAGCCGGCCTCGATCCCGCGCCGCACCTGGTCGGTTCCGCAGAGCAGGTCGAAGGCCGGGACGTCCTCCACGAACTCGTACGCGTGCTCGCGCCAGCGGAACTGCTCCGGGTACAGGTCGTGGATCGTCTTGAAGATCGCGATCCCGGTCCGCAGCGGAAGGAACGCGTCGCGATCGACCACGTGCATCATCGCCCCGCTGCAGGATTCACTGCGGAACTTGTCGAACGTCGGGGTGAAGCCGCAGGCGCGAAAGCGGACCCCGGGGAGCTCCTCGCGCGACAGCCGCTCGATCAGCGCGTCCGAGCGGATCCACGGCGCCCCGAACTGCTCGAAGGGGCGGCAGGTCCCGCGGCCCTCCGACACGTTGGTCCCCTCGCCCTGGCACATGCCCGGATAGACCAGCGCCGTATCGGGCGTGGGCATGTTGGGCGATGGCGGGACGAAGGAGAGCCCCGTGTCCGCCCAGGACATCTCGCGTTTCCAGCCCTCGCATGGCACGACCGTGAGGTCGCAGCCGAAACCCTCCTGTTCGTTGAACAGCCGCGCCAGCTCGCCGGCGGTCATCCCGTGCCGATTGGGCAGCGCGTACAGCCCGACGAACGACCGGAACCCCTCACCGACGAGGTTCCCTTCGACATGCGCGCCGTCGATCGGGTTGGGCCGGTCCAGCACGTAGAACGGGACGCCGGCCTTCGCTGCGACCTTCATCGCCAGCGCCATCGTGTAGATGTAGGTGTAGTAGCGGCTGCCCACGTCCTGGATGTCGAACACCAGCGCGTCCAGCCCACGCAGCCACTCCTCGCGAGGCGAGAGCGACTCGAAGGTGGAGCCGTACAGGCTGTACACCGGCACGCCCGTCCGGGGATCGCGAGGCTCGTCCTCCACCGCGACCATGTACTGCGCCTCGCCGCGGATGCCGTGCTCCGGACCGAAGAGCGCGGCGAGCGTCACGCCCTCGGCGTCCGCGAGGTGATCCGCGAGATGCCGGAACGAGGTCGAATCCACACTCGTCGGGTTCACGATCGCCCCGACCCGGCGGCCCTTCAACGCGGAGAACCCCTGGGACAACCAGACATCCAGGCCCGTCTTCACCTTCATCTACTTCCCCTTTGACGACCTGGCGTCCAGACGCCTGAGCGCCTCCGTCGCGGCAGCCTTCGAGTCACAGCCGAAGACCTTCCCAATCAGCCCGCCGCCACTCTGATCGCCCGGGCCGCCGTTCTCTGCGAGGTCCTCCAGGTCGCCCCGGGCCGCCTCGACCTCCAGCTCGCCCAGCACTCGCGCCGAGGCGGCGCGCGCGTCACAAGCCGGGTTATCGAGCAGATCGATCAACCTCGAGCGCGCGCTCGAATTTCCGCTCTTCACCGCGGTCCGGTAGTAACCGGTCGCGCCCGGGATCTCCCCGAGCGCCTCCAGCAGCTGCCCGCTCCACCACGCCCGGTCCGCCGGCTCCTCGATCCTCGCGATCACCTCGCGCGCCTTCTGGACCCTGGCGTCGCGATCCTTCCCGGAAGCGTCCCGCACCTCGGAGATCGCCGCCGACGCCTCTGAGCGGAAGACCTGTTGCAACCCGACGCCCAGCCCCAGCAGCGCCACAGCGAAGCCCATCGCCACGCGCGGCCGAAACCACGACGGCCGATGTGCCCTCGCCTGCTCGAGCGCGCTGGTGGTCTTCTCCACCAGCCCGGTAGCGCCTCGCTGCAGCGTCGACACGGCCGCGCGGAGCTCGCCCGGATCGGTGAGCCGACGAAGCCCGGCGTCATCCCGGTCCCGCTCCTTCACCCGCGAGAGCCCGAGATTCCCGAAAGGCGGAAGGTCGCCCTTCGCCTCCAACGGCGTGGGCGTGGGCGCGGGCGCCTCGACCCGGTAGGGCGCGTGAGGAATCCGGTAGACCCTCACCTTCCCGGGGATGCCCTTGAGCTCGAAGGCGCCGACCTCCTCCGACGGCACGTCCGCCTTGTTCATCGCGAGGTACACCGCCTCGGTGAAGAACACCTCGCCGGCGTCGGCGATCCCCTCGACCCGCGCAGCGATGTTCACCGGCTCGCCGAACACGTCCTTGTTCTCGACCCGGACCTCACCGACGTTGATCGCCACGCGGACGTCGAGCCGCTCGGCCTCGGGCGCGGAGCGGTTGTGGATCCACAGCCGGTCCTGGATCGCCGCGCCGCACAGCACCGCCTGGGTGGGCGACTCGAAGGTCACCATGAAGGCGTCGCCGATCGACTTGATGATCCGCCCGCCGAACGCGTGGAACAGCGGGGCGAGCAGCTTCTCGTGACGATCGAGCAGCCGCTGATTCTCTTCGAGCGTCTGACGGCTGGTGCGCTCGGTGAACCCCTTGATGTCGGTGAAGACGATGGCGAGGTTTGCGGTCTTCATTTCCTGGACTTTCGGAGCGGCCGCATCTGTCTCTGCCCGGAGTCTCCTTCGAGCTCGGTGCGGAGCCTACGCGCTTCCTCCGGGCGGTTCGTGCGCTCGTACAACTCGGCCAGCCGCCGGACAACCAGCTTCGACCCAGGCTGCTCTCTCCGGATCCGGACGAGCTCTGCCTCCGCATCCGCCCACCTCCCCTGCTGCTCGAGCGCCGAGACGAGCTGCAGGCGCACCTGCGTCCAGTCGGGCCGAAGCCCTGAAAGCGCCCGGTAGTGCTCCTCCGCTGCCGTCCACTCGCCCCGGGCAAAGTGCAGCCCGGCGAGCCGGAAGCGCGCATCCTCGAAGGTGGGCCGGAAGGACACCGCGTTCCGGTACGCCGCGAGCGCCTGCTCGGCACGGCCGCGCTCCTCCTGAAGCATCCCCCAGAGGTACTGCGCCCGCGGGTTCTCCGGCGCCAGGGCCCGGGCTGCGTCCAGGTCGAGCTCCGCCTGATCCAGCTCACGGGCCAGCTTGAGCCGGATCCGCCCTGCCTCCAGCCGCGCCAGCACCGACGCCGGCGCCTCTCGCAACAAGGCATCCAGCGCCGAGAGCGCGCGTTCGTCGTCCCCGGCGCGTTCGAACGAGAGGGCGCTCTGCAGGGTGGCGGGCGCGTCGGCGCCGCTGCTCGACACGATCAACGACAGCAGCATCCACATGAAAAGTCGATTAACAGAAGCGCTGCGTCCCTCTCAACCTGCTTGACGTGGGGCCTTCCTCGCATTTGAACGCAAAAGTCTTGCACATCTCCGAAAGAACTCTCCGCGATCTCGGCTTCAACGGAATCCTCCAGGCACTCGGTGCGCGCGCCCGCACCGAGGTCGGCCGCACCCGCGCGCTCGCCCGCCCGTTCCTCGACTCACCGGCCGAGGTTCGCGATGCCCTGGCCCTGATCGAGGAGGCGCGCCGCCTCTCCGAACAGCAGCTCTCGCTCCCCCTGTCGAACGTGGTCGACGTGCGGAACGCCGCGGAGCGCGCCGCGAAGAGCGCAATGCTGGAGCCGCGCGAGCTGATCCAGGTCTCGCAGGTGCTGCTGGCCTTCGAGCGCATCCGGGAAGCGCTGGAGCAGCACGAGCACATGGCCCCGGGCATGGCGGTCATCGCGCGGCGACTTCCGCTGCTGCTGCCTCTGGCCACCCGGATCGAGAACAGCTTCGAGCCCAGCGGTGAGCTCTCCGATCGCGCCAGTCCCGAGCTTCGCGAAGCCCGCGACCGGGTGCGCGGGCTGCACAACACGATCAAATCGCGGATGGATCGGCTGCTCCACGACGAGAAGTTCGTCGGGAACCTCCGGGAGACCTACTACAGCGTCCGCAACGATCGGTACGTGGTGCCCGTCGTCGCGCAGCACCGGGCAGAGGTCCCCGGCATCGTCCACAACGCCAGTCAGACCGGACAGACCCTGTTCGTCGAGCCGGAGCAGCTCATTGGCCTGGGCAACGACCTCGCCATCGCCCAGTCACTCGTACTCGAGGAGGAGCGGCGCATCCTGCTCGACCTCAGCGAGCGGGTCGGGCGCGAGGCGCAGAAGTTGATCGAGGGCGTGCTCGCCGCCGCCGAGCTCGACGAAGCCGAGGCCGCCGCCCACTTGTCCAGCGATCTCGACCTGCACGCGCCGGAGATCGAGGGCGCGGTGGGCTCTCTCGAGCTGCTGAACGTGCGGCATCCCCTGCTCGTCCTCGGCGGCGCCCAGGTGGTCCCCAACGACATCCGCCTCTCCGGGGAGACGCGCTCCCTGGTGGTGTCCGGCCCCAACGCGGGCGGCAAGACCATCACCCTCACCACGGTCGGGCTGAGCGCGCTCATGCTCCGGATCGGGCTGCCGGTCCCCGCCTCCCCCGGCTCCCGGCTCCCGCTCTACCGGGCGATCCACGCGGCCATCGGCGACCAGCAGGATCTCACGCAGGGCCTCTCCACCTTCAGCGCCCACGTCGTCCAGCTCCGCAAGATCGGCGAGGCGGTGCAGCCGGGCGCGCTGGTGTTGATCGACGAGATCGCCGCGGATACCGATCCGCGGGAAGGCGCGGCCATCGCCATCGCGGTGCTGGAGGATCTGATCCAGCGCGGCGCCACGGTGCTCGTCACCACCCACCTCGAGGAGGTGAAAGCGCTCGCGCACATGGACCCGCGGTTCGTGAACGCGCGCGTGGGGTTCGATCCCGCGAAGATGGCGCCCACCTATCGCCTGCAGATCGGCTTCGCCGGTTCGTCCTCCGCCATCGACATCGCCCGCCGGATGGGCCTGCCCGAGGCGATCTGCGAGCGCGCGCGGGATCTTTCGATGCACGCGGGCGGT
>JBAWAM010001048.1:0-7648 GCA_049589315.1 Myxococcaceae bacterium | reverse complement strand
CGACAAACGCCGGGTCGACCTCGGGTCGCAGCTGAACGACGCGATCGAACATCGTCAGCGGAAGGCCTACCCGTCCTGCGAGGTACACGACCGCCGCGCCGAGCACCGCACCGACCGCGCCCCCGAGCGCTCCGAGCGCCGCCGCTTCGAACAGGAACAGCCGCACGATCTGTCTGCGGCGCATCCCGAGCGCGAGCAGGGTCCCGATCTCCCGCACGCGCTCCATCACCGTCATGACCAGGGTGTTGGCGACGACGAGCAGCGCCAGGACGAAGAGGATTCCCACCAGCACCCCGAGCACCATCCGTTGCCGACGAAGGCTCTCGTACAGGTACGGCTCGAGCTGCTCCCACGTGCGGACTTCGTAGTCCGGGCCCAGCGCCATCTGGATGCGGGTGGCGACCTGGTCGGCCGTATCGAGTCGATCCACGGAGACCACGTAGCTGGTGACCCGGCCATCGAGGCCGACAAGCTGCTGCGCCAGCGCCAGTGACACCACGGCGGTGCGCTTGCTCTCGAACGGGAGCGCCGAGGCGAGCAGCCCGGTGGAGCGCACGTGCAGCGCGTTGGCGCGGCCGCTCGCGCTCTGGGACGACACGGTGAGATTCCGGGGATCTGCGACCTGCTCGATACCGAAGCTCCCGGCGAGCTCCTTCCCGAGCAGGATCGCCCCGAGCTCCATCGCCTGCGGGACGCTGCTTCCGGGGAGCAGGTCGGCGCCGAAGCCGGGGAGGGCGTCGCGTTCGCGCGCGGGATCAATCCCTCTGCCCACGAAGCTCGTCTGACTCCGCCCATCCGTGATCAGCCCCGAAAAGGTGACGCGTCCGGCGATCGCGCGGACGCCCGGGATCGCGCGGATCCGCGCCTGGAACGCGTCGTCGTGCGGAAGATGGAGGTGCGTGGGGAGCGCGCCCAGCGCGTCGAAGTAGCCGGCGCGGTGGATCTGGATCGCGCCGGTGCGGGCGAGCACGACCTCGCGCAAAGTCATCTGCACGAAGCCGTCGGAGAGGCCGCGAAGGAGCACCACCGCCGCCACCCCGAGCACGAGCGCGGCGAGCGTCACCAGGGTCCGGCGGCGGTTCCGCGAGAGATTCCGGAGCGCCATGCGCAGGAGGGCGGTCATGAGATTCGCAGTGCCTCCACCGGGCGAAGGCGGCTGGCGCGGGCCGCAGGCCATGCGGCGGATGCGGTCGCGCCCAGGGCGACCGCGGCGAACACGAGCCCCAGGTACGTCGCAGTCACGGCCGGTCGGAGCACGACGTCCGCGCTGGCGCCGGCGAGCGGAAGCCGGATCCCCAGGTGATGCATGACAACCACCACCGCCCCACCGGCGGCGATTCCGAGCGCCGCGCCCAGCGCCCCGAGGAAGGCGCCTTCGAGCAGGAAAAGCCTGCGCACCTGTGCGCGGCGGGTGCCGAGCGCCAGCATCGTCCCGATCTCCGGGATGCGCTCCATGACGCTCATGAGCTGTGCATTCACCACGCCCAGCAGCGCGACGAACAGGAAGATCAGGGTGAAGGCGTCGAAGACCGCGTCCTGCGTTTCGACGAGCTCGCGCACGTGCGGCAGCCGCTCGCGCCACGTCTTCACCTCCCAGCCCTCCCCCAGCGCGGAGGCGAGCGCTGCGCGGGTCTGCTCGAGGTCGTGAAGCTCCTCGACCCTGACCGCGTACCCGGTGACGTGGCCCTCCATCCCCAGCAGCGACTGCGCGGTCTTCAGTGGAACGATCCCGAAGCGGGTGTCTCCCGGCGCCAGGTTGTCGACCGTGCCCTTCAGGTAGACGAGCTCGCCCCGAATCGCTCCGTCTGGATCCGTCGCCAGCAGCGCCGGCCAGAGGCTCTCGTTCGCGGGAGCTGCTCCCGGTGCAAGCTCGAGCGCGCGGGCGAGCTCCCGATGCAGGACGAGGCCCTTGTCCTCCGAATCCCGAGGCCACGCGCCCGCGTTCAGCGCCTGGGTCCGCGAGGGGAGGGCCCGGAACTCGACGCTCGGGTCGATCGCAGTGAGCTGGAGGTACGTCGACGGCGGGGGCTCCTCGGCGCCCTCCACTTCGGGCATCGCCAGCATCGCGCCGAAGTGGATGCGCGGTGCGACCGCCACCACGCCTTCGACCGCGGAGATGCGTTGACGGAGGTTCTCCGAGTCCTCGATCCGGAACTCGAGCGGCGAGCGGTGGACGGCCCGGGAATACCCTTCGCGGTGGACCTGGATCGCGCCCACGTCGCCATGGACTGCCGCATCGAGCAGCGCACGGTGTTGCGCGGTCACGAACCCTCGCGCGGCGACGGCAGCGACCACGCCGAACACGATCGCCGCGATGCACAGCGCGGTCCGGCGGCGGTTCCGCGCGAGGTTCCGCAGGGCAATGCGCAGCAGGCTCAAGACTGCACGCCCCGGGCGAGCGCGAGGGGCTGAAGCGCGAAGAGCTGGTGGTCCCGGTGCAGCGCGAGCATGGCCTCGGTGACCACCGGCTCGAGCGGATGGCGTGGACTCACCCCGCCGCCTTCGAGCTCGGCGCGCAGCCGCGCCAGCACCAGCGCGAGCCATTCACCGCGGCGGAACCAGGTGTCGCCACCTTGTCGCGAGTGCAGCCAGAGCTGCAGCGCGGCGGCACCGGCCCAGAGCAGGCTGAAGCGGTGCGCGTGGGCGAACAGCTCGGGCGAACGCTTCATCGCGGAGCGGTCCCGGGCCCGTTCGACGAGCTGGGCCTCCTCCGACTCGAAGAGCCGCCACAGAGCGTGCGCCTCCTCACGGACCGAAGCGAGGACCTGCGGCGCCTCCGGGGCCGCCGCATCCAGCAGCTCGAGCGCCACCGGCATACCCTGGGTGACCAGGTCCTCGCCGCCGTTCATGAGCTGAAGCCGCGACAGCTCGAACGCGGGCAGGGGCGCGTCGAGATCGAAGAGTGCGCGCGAGAGCTCCGCGTCGACGTTGGCTCCGCGAGCGCGCTGCGAGGCGAGCCGCGGAAGCTGGAGTCCGATGCCCTCCAGGTTCACGGCCGTGCTGCCATCGAACAGGCTGACCACCGCGCTGTCCCGCAGGAGCTTCTGGAACGCGCCCTCCGCGAAGCCCTCGCGAACGTAGTGCCGTGCTCCGAGCACCAGCGCGGCCTCGCGGATCGCCCGGTCGACGCGGGTGGGGACGAAGTACTTGGTGATCGCCGAGATGAGGCTGAGCTGCTCCGGCGCGACATGGATGGCGCGCGCTGCCACCAGCATCACCGCGTCGCACAGCAGTTGATCGAGGAACACGCCGAGGAGGGTGCTCTTCGCGTGGGGGATCTCCAGGACGGTCCCGCCATAGAGCCTTCGCGCCGCGGCGAAGTCGAGCGCGAGTCGAAGGGCGGTGTCCCCCGCGCCCAGCGAGAACCCTGCACAGCCTACGCGGGTGATCTGCAGTCCCTTCAGCGCCAGCTCCGCGCCGCCGCCGAATGAACCGACCAGCGCCTCTGGTTCGAGCGGCGCATCCTCGAAGCGGATCCCGCTGATGTCCGCGCCGCGGATCCCGTGCGTCCTCTTCTTCGGGAGGGGTTCGAAGGAACCCTCCGGGAGCTTCCGCTTGTCCACGAGGAAGAGCGAGAACCCGCCAAGTCCGCCCGACCCGTCGGTTCGGGCGAACACCGAGAGCACCTCGCCGCGGGTCGCGTTGTTGATGAGCCACTTCTGCCCACGCAGCACGAACCCGGTCGGGGTGCGCTCGGCGCTCACCTCGTTCGCCAGGATGTCGCTCCCGTGCGCCTCCTCGGTCAGCGCCAGCGCAGCCTGGCCGTTGCGACGGAGCAGCTCCGACATCCGCGCCCGCTGGGCTTCCGTGCCGGCGATCCACACCGCGACCGAGCCGAGGAAGCTCTGACCCAGGGCAATCGCCGCGGTGAGGTCGCGTCGCGAGACCGCCTGAAGGAGCCGGATGCCGTGGTCGAACCGCTCGAGCTTTCCACCGGCCGTGACCGGCACGAAGTGCTCCAGGTATCTCCACTCGCCGAGGGCGCGAACCGCTGCCTCCGGATAGGCGTCCGCCTCGTCGAGCTCGACGCTCCCCTGGAAGGAGATCCGGGCCTGGGGGGAGCGGGGATCACCGAGGTAGCTCTCCAGCTCCTCGGCCGAGTGGGGCAGGCGCATGGAACCCGAGTGTATGGTAGTTTGCGCCTCCGAATGAGCCGGAAGGTGGAGACGCTGTCCGCGGAGATGCGTGGTGACGAAGTCCGGATCGAGGCCTCGCTCCGGCCCCGCACGTTCGGGGAGTACGTCGGACAGCGGGAGGTCGTGGAGAAGCTCAAGGTCTACGTCAAGGCGGCGAAGGGCCGGTCGGAGGCGCTCGACCACTGCCTGTTCTCGGGGCCCCCGGGCCTGGGAAAGACCTCGCTGGCGCACATCATCGCCGCCGAGCTCGGGGTGGGAGTCCACGTCACCAGCGGCCCGGCGATCGACAAGAAGGGCGACCTGGCAGGGCTGCTGACCAACCTCGGCCCGCGGGACGTGCTGTTCATCGACGAGATCCATCGGCTGAACCCGGCGATCGAGGAGTACCTCTATCCGGCGATGGAGGACTTCCGGCTCGACGTGACCATCGACACCGGGCCGGCGGCGCGGGCGATGAAGATCGACCTTCCTCCGTTTACGCTCGTGGGCGCCACCACCCGCACCGGCCTGCTCACCTCACCGCTCCGGGATCGGTTCCAGATCCAGGAGCGGCTCGACTACTACGCCCCCGAGGACCTCCAGCTCATCCTCAACCGCTCGGCGGAGATCCTCGGCGTGCACCTGGATCGCACCGGGTCCGGCGAGATCGCCACCCGCGCCCGGGGCACGCCGCGCATCGCCAACCGCCTGCTCCGCCGGGTTCGCGACTTCGCCGAGGTCGAAGGGGATGGGCGGATCACCCGCGAGGTGGCGAGCACGTCGCTCGACCGCCTCCAGATCGATGCGGCGGGCCTGGACACCATGGACCGGCGGATCCTGCTCACCATCATCGAGAAGTTTGGCGGCGGCCCCGTGGGCGTCGAGACGATCGCCGCGGCCGTCGGCGAGATGCGCGACACCCTCGAGGACGTGTACGAGCCTTTCCTGATCCAGCAGGGCTTCCTGCAGCGGACGCCCCGCGGACGGGTGGCCACCCACCACGCGTTCGGCTATTTCGGCCGCGCGGCGCCACCCGGGCAGGGAAGTCTGCTGTGAGCACCGCCCGGCCCGCCTCTCGTCCCGAAGTGTCGGCGCCCCGCAGCTCGCGCGACTTCTACTCCGAGCTCATCCGCGAGTCGCAGACCGGGCGCGCGGGGTTCCTCCACGAACGCGAGCGCTGGCTGCGCTCCGTGCAGGTGGATGGGCGTGAGGAGCTCCTGTTCGAGCTGGAGATGCTGCTGCGCGGCGTCGAGCGCTACTTCAACCTGCACAACCTGCCCATCGACCGGGACAGCCCCGTGGTGACGCGCGACTTCCGCGAAGAGCTCGGGCACGTGCGGGACGCCGTCGATCACGCGATCCGCGCGGCGCGCCAGCTCCTCGATCCCGACTCGGACCAGCGGATGGTCTTCCGCCGCTACATCGAGTCGACGCTCGCCGACGACCGCGCCCGCCGCGCGCTGCTCGAGGACACCCTCGATCAGGACTCGCCCCAGGAGAGCGTGTTCGTGCTCCGCCAGAGCTTCGACGCGCTCCGGTCGATCATCGATCACCTGCTGAAGCTGGAGACCTGCGCGTTCGGCGTCTACACGGACATCGGGAACCTCCTGCTCCGGGAGATCGTCCTCAACCGGTACTTCCGGCCCTTCCGTCCCCTGGAGTTCCGGCTCGAGTACGACCGGATCAAGTCGGTCCAGATCCTGGAGAGCCTGGGCGGGCTGGACGAACCCCTCCGCCGCGCGTTCACCGTGGCGTTCCTCGGGCTGTTCCGGCTGCTCCACTACCTCTCGTACGTCGAGGTGTCCTCGCCGAGGTCGCGGGTGATCCTCGCCCTGGTGCACAGCGAGGCGCTGTCGCTGGCGGATTGGCTCCAGGGCGAGTTCGTCCGTGCCCTGCCGCTCAAGCGGCAGAAGACGGCCGCGGTGCGCGCCGCCCGCGACGTCCTCAAGGAGTGCCAGCGCGTCACCCGGGAGGTGCTGGGCGGCGTCGACGCCGGAGCCGACGCGCCGGTGCGCGCGTCCGCGGACTTCACCCGCCTGTTCCGGGCGCAGCTGGTGGCCCCGCTCCGGGTGCTCGATGCGAATGCGAGCCCGACCGACTTCGACGCGCTCACCTCGCCGGTGGACATGTCCGAGCGCCTGCGGACCGACCTGTGGGCGTTCGCCGCGCTGGCCGAGGCCGCCGCCCGGGTGGTTCGCAAGGGCAGCGGTCCGAAGGCAGCGGTCGCGCTGGGTGCGATGCATGCCTACGTCCGCTACTTCCACGGCGTCGGCTACCAGCTTCTCCGCTACGCCGACTACGAGCCCTTCGACCGGTTCGCCCTGCTCCTCGCCGAGACCTCCAGGGTCCCCGAAGGGGAGGCGCCTCGCGAGCGGCTCGCCGACGACCTCCACCTCTTCGCGCAGATGGTCCAGACCGTGTTCGCCCACGTGAGCCGCCGCGCGGTGCTCGCCGGACGCCGCTTCGATGTCCGTGAGGGCAGGGCATTGATGTCGCGGTTTCGTGGCGGACCGGCCTAAAGAGTTTGCGGGCACACGGTACCTGAGCTATGTGCAACGCGCTGCGCCAAGTCGGGGGGGCATCGTGGAGGAGGCACTCGCGCCGGAGGGGCGCTCGCCAATATGGGGCATGGATGTCGCGGTTCGGAATAAGTCTCACTTCGAACACGACAAGCCTGCGACGACAGGTTCGGACCTGACGTTTTGGAGTCGAGGAATTACCAAGTCAATTCAACGGCTTGGATGCTCCACCCCGTAGGACGCGAGAGACTCACGGTGCCGCCTTTCTGGCACGTTGCTTGCTTGGCCAACGCAACGCATCAGGTCGCAGGTCCCGGAGGGGGCTTCATCTCAAATGGCCGACTCATCGTTCAATCAGCGCACCCTCAAAGAATCCATCTCCACCCAGGGCATTGGGCTTCACAGCGGTGCGCCTGTGAACCTGACCTTCCGCCCCGCGCCAGCGAACCACGGCATCGTATTCGTCCGGACCGACCTGGATCGTCCCGTCACCATCCCGGCACTGGCCGAGAACGTCGTCGACACGTCACTGGCCACCACATTGGGGAAGGACGGTGTCCGGATTGGAACCGTTGAGCACCTGATGGCGGCTCTGGCCGGCCTGGGGATCGACAACGTCCGCATCGAGCTGGACGGGCCCGAAGTGCCGATCATGGACGGGAGCGCGGCGCCGTTCGCCTATCTGGTGAAGACGGCGGGCATCCGGGTCCAGGACGAGCCGAAGAGCTTCATCGTCATCAAGAAGCCCGTGACGGTGAATGATGGGGACAAGGAGGCCACCTTCGCACCGGCCTCGCGCTTCCGTGTCGACTGCACCATCGACTTCAAGCACCCGCTGATCTCCGATCAGTCGATCAGCTTCGAGTTTTCGGATCGGAACTTCTCGCGTGAAGTGGCCCGGGCCCGGACGTTCGGGTTCCTCCGCGATGTGGAGATGCTGAAGAAGATGGGCCTGGCCCGGGGCGGCGGACTGGAGAACGCCATCGTCGTCGACGAGTTCTCCATCCTGAACCC
>JBAWAM010001047.1:0-2885 GCA_049589315.1 Myxococcaceae bacterium | reverse complement strand
GCCTTGTACATCTCTTCGGCGACCTTGTGGCTGGCCTGCTCGAGCGTCGTCAGGGCGGCGTCAATGGCCGCCTTGTCGGAGCCTTCGCGGACCTTGTTGAGCTCCGCGATGGCGTCCTCGAGCGTCTTCGCCGAGTCGGCGGAGATCTTGTCCTTGTTCTCCTTGAGCAGCTTGTCCATCTGATAGGCGAGCTGCTCGGCCTTGTTCTTCGTCTCCACCAGTTCGCGCCGGGACTTGTCCTCGGACTCGTGCTCGCGGGCCTGGGCGACCATCTTCTCCACCTCGTCCTTGGCCAGACCGGACGAGTGGCTGATGGTGATCTTCTGCTCCTTGGCCGTGGCCTTGTCCTTGGCGGACACATTGAGGATGCCGTTCGCGTCGATGTCGAAGGTCACCTCGACCTGGGGCACGCCGCGCGGCGCCGGCGGGATGCCGGTCAGGTGGAAGCGCCCCAGCGTCCGGTTGTCGGCCGCCATGTCGCGCTCACCCTGCAGCACATGGATCTCCACCTGGGTCTGCCCGTCCGCCGCAGTGGAGAAGGTCTCCGACTTGCGGGTGGGGATGGTGCTGTTGCGCTCGATGAGCTTCGTCATCACACCGCCCAGGGTCTCCACGCCGAGGGACAGCGGGGTGACGTCGAGGAGAAGGATGTCCTTCACCTCGCCCGAGAGCACGCCGGCCTGGACCGCGGCACCGACGGCCACGACCTCGTCCGGGTTCACCGAGCGGTTCGGCTCCTTGCCGAAGAGCTTCTTCACCGCCTCCTGCACCGCTGGGATACGGGTGGAGCCGCCGACCAGCACGACCTCCGCCAGATCCTCCGCCTTGAGCCCGGCGTCCGCGAGGCACTTTCGGCACGGTTCGAGCGAGCGCTGCACGAGGTCGTCGATCATCGCCTCGAACTTTGCCCGGGTCAGCTTGACGTTCAGGTGCTTCGGACCCGACGCATCCGCGGTGAGGAACGGGAGGTTGATCTCCGTCTCCATCGTGCTGGAGAGCTCGATCTTCGCCTTCTCCGCCGCCTCCTTCAGGCGCTGGATCACCATCTTGTCCTTGCTGACGTCGAGGCCGGTGTCCTTCTTGAACTCGCCGACCAGCCAGTCCATCAGCTTGAGATCGATGTTGTCGCCGCCCAGGTGCGTGTCGCCGTTCGTCGCGAGCACCTCGACCACGTTCTCACCGACCTCCAGCACCGAGACGTCGAAGGTGCCGCCGCCGAAGTCGTACACGGCGATCTTCTGGTCCTTCTTCTTGTCGAGTCCGTAGGCGAGCGCCGCGGCGGTAGGCTCGTTGACGATGCGCCGGACGTTCAAGCCGGCAATCTCTCCAGCGTCCTTGGTCGCCTGCCGCTGGGCGTCATTGAAGTACGCCGGGACGGTGATGACCGCGTCGGTCACCTTCTCGCCCAGATAGTTCTCCGCCGCGCGCTTCAGCTTGAGCAAAACCTGCGCGCTGATCTCCGGCGGAGAGAATTGCTTGCCGTCGATGTCGATGCGCGCGTCACCGTTCGGGCCGCGAACCATCTTGTACGGGACGAGCTTGGTCTCCTCGCTGACCTCGTCATACCGGCGGCCCATGAAGCGCTTGATCGAGTAGATCGTCCGCTCCGGGTTGGTGATGGACTGCCGCTTGGCCACCTGCCCCACCAATCGTTCGCCGTCCTTGGCGAACGCCACGACCGACGGCGTCGTCCGGTTGCCTTCCTCGTTCGTGATCACCTTGGGCTCGCGACCTTCCATGATCGCCACCACGCTGTTCGTGGTGCCCAGGTCGATTCCGATGATCTTCCCCAAAGTCCTATCCTCCTGAAATCGCTGGGCTTCTATTGCCCGCTCAAAGACGGTCCCAACGTAACCACACCGATTGATGTGTCAAACGACATGCCATTTCGTGCCGCGCTGCGTAACGTGTGACGCGCCCGACCCGACCGTTGGGTGCATAACGCATTGCGCACCTCCGCCACCTCGGGCACGCAGCCAGCAGCCGGCATGCCTATCTCCGTTGCGGACACGTCACGCAAGTGTGCGTACTCGTTACAGGTACGACACAGACGTTTCGAACTCGTAGCAGTGGCAGGATTTCTGCAGACCTGAGTGCAGTTGCTGTAGCGCGCAACGACATGGACCCACACTGGAGCCCCAGCCGCATGCTCGTCCATCCACTGCACAGCAGTGATGCCCGGTCGTTCCCTCAGACGGACATCGCCCCCGAGCCGAAGGTGGCGGTGCTGCTGAATGCCAACGCCCGCAAGGTGACGGCCAGGGTCGTTCGCTCCCTCTCGCACGTCGTCCCCGAGGGGGATCTGTTCCTGTCGACCTGCCTGTCGGATGCCCGGAAAATCGTCCAGACGGTGATCGACCGCCGGTACGACGTGGTGTTCACGGGCGGCGGCGACGGAACCTTCATCGGCTTCCTCAACGAGCTCCGCCGCCAGTCCGAGGTGCGGAACAAGTACTTCCGCCAGCCGATGCCGCGCTTCGGCGTCCTGAAGCTGGGCACCGGCAACGGCCTGGCCTCGCTGGTGAACGCCTCCCCCCTTCGGGGTGACGGCATCCTCGATGACGTGCTCCGCGCGCGGGCCGGTGAAATCCCCGGTTATCGCCGGCTCGACCTCATCGAGGTGGACGGCAAGCAGACCCCGTTCGCCGGCGTGGGCGTGGATGGAAAGCTGCTCAACGACTACATCTGGGTGAAGGAGAACCTCGGACGCGGCGCGCTCAAGTCGATGCTCACCGGCGCCGGGGGCTATTTCTCCGCCGTCGCGCTCCGCCCGGTCCCCCACTACCTCACCAACTCGCCGCCCCAGGAGGTCGAGGTTTTCAACGGCGCCGAAGCGCCGGCCTACCGTCTCAACCCGGACGGCAGCGTGATGGGAGAGGTCGCCC
>JBAWAM010001046.1:0-2943 GCA_049589315.1 Myxococcaceae bacterium | reverse complement strand
CCCTGGATCTGCGCGGCGATCTCCTCCATCGCGGACGAGGTCTCCTCGGTCGCCGCGCTCTGCTGCTGGGCGCCCGCCGCGACCTGGGAGGTCGCCGCGCTGACCGAAGTGGCCGCTTCGGCGACGTCGCGCGCGTGGCCGCGGAGCCGGGACAGCGCGCCGTCCAGGTTCTCCCGCATCTGGTTGAACGCCTCGGCGAGCTGGCGGAACTCCTCGTCGGCGGGGAGGTGGACGCCCTGGCGCAGATCGCCTGCGGCGATCCGCTGGGTGGCCCGGGTGAGCTCCTCCAGCGGTCCGGTCACCGAGCGCGAGATGAAGTATGCCGCCGCGGCCGCGAACAGCAGCGCGCCGACGATCACCAGCCCGTTCACGCGCAGGGTGCTGTCCTTGATCTCGAAGAGCTTCTTCCGGCTCTCGTCGTAGGCACGCCACGTCTCGGTGATGACGGCGGTCGCCGTCTGACGCGCCTCGGAGAAAGCGGTGCCCGGGCCGCCCGCGAGGGTGGGACCGGCGCCGCCCAACACGTCGATCCGCGCCGAGAGCGCGTTCGCGGAGGGCGCAGTGGAGGTGTTCGTGGCGGCCTGAGACAGCTCGCGCGCACGGGAACGCAGCTGGGCGAGGGTGTCTCCGCGTCCGCCGTCCGCAGCGGCGCGGTCCAGCAGTCGCTCGAGCTCGTTGCCGAGGCGGATCTGCTGCACGAGCGAGGCCTGCTCGTCGAGCAGCACCTCAGTGCTGCCCATCGCCCAGAACATCGTGACGAAGATCGGCGGCAGGACCAGCAGGCCCGCGCCAAAGCCCAGCCACAGACGACGTTTCACGCTCATCTTCATCCGCGTTGCTCTCCAGAGGGGGCGGGCAGGGTGAGCAGCCCGTCGAGATCGAGAAGGAGGCTGGTGGACCCGGCGATCGGCGCGGTCCCCAGCACGTAGTCGCTGATCTGCGAGCGGACCTCGGGCGGCGGCGGGGCAATGTCCCTGCGCGGCACCGAAGCGACGCGCACCACACTGTCGACCAGCAGCCCCACCAGCCGCTGCTCCGCCTCGGCGACGACGATGCGGGTGCCAGGGCCGATCACCGCCGGGGTCAGCCCGATCCGGGTGCGGATCTCCAGCACCGGGAGCACCGTGCCGCGCAGGTTCTGTACGCCGCGCACATGGGGCGGCGCCTGGGGAATGCGGGTGAGCTGGGCCACCCGGACGATCTCCCGGACCCGGACCACCGGCACCGTGAACAGCTCGTCCTCCAGGAGGAAGGCGACGAGCTGATCGTGCGGCACCGGCGCTGGGACGGGAGCGTGGGCGGAGGGACCCACTGCACGCACGAACGACGCCAGCGTCTGCGGATCAGCGGCCAGGTCGGATGCCAGACCCATCGGGGGAAGGGGTTCGCTCATGGTGAGGCCTCGAGGGGAGCGCGCCGGAGGCGCTCTGGATCGAGCCGAAGCACCACGCGGCCATCGCCGAGCAGCGCGGTGCCGTTGGCCGGTCCGCGCCCACTGACCGAGGGATCCAGCGGCTGGAATACGAAATCCTGCTGTCCGAGCAGGGCATCGACCGGGAGCGCCACCGTCCCACCGCCCTGCAGCACCAGCACGTAGTCCGCGCGGTGCGGCGTGGTCCCCAGCGTCCGGGCGACGTCGACCAGCGGCACCAGGGTGCCGCCGTGATCCAGCGCGCGGCCCCGGCCGAGCCAGCGCACCTGTCCGTCCGAACAACGCAGCGCCTCGACGATCGAGGTGGCAGGGACCGCGAACACCTCGTCGCCGATCCCGCACAGCACCGCGCGTTGCAGCGCCAGCGAGGCCGGCACCGAGAGGTGGAACGTCGTGCCGCGGCCCGGCTCCGAGCGGACCTCGATGGTCCCGCCGAGCTCGCCGATGGCGCGCGCCACGACGTCCAGCCCGACCCCGCGGCCCGCGCCCTCGGTCACCGTGGGGGCCGTGCTGAACCCGGGGAAGAAGATGAGCTGCTGGGGCTGGAGCTCCGGCGGCGCCCCCATCTCCTTCGCCCGCGCGAGGATCTTCTCCGCGTCCAGCCCGCGGCCGTCGTCGGAGATGAGGAAGTGGACTCGCTCCCCAGCCGCCGAGGCCTCCAGGCTCACCGTGCCGAAGCGCGGCTTGCCCGCGGCGTGGCGTTGGTCCGCCGGCTCGAGCCCATGGATCACCGCGTTGCGGACCAGGTGCATGAGCGGCGCGCCCAGCGCCTCGAGCACGACCCTGTCCACCTGCACGTGCTCGCCGCGAAGCTCGAGCTTTGCCTCGCGGCCGTGCGCGCGGGCATCGTCGTGGACCAATCGGGCGAAGCGGGAGAGCAGGGTGCGCACGGGAAGCGTTCGCGCCTTGACCACCAGCTCGTGGATCAACCGCACGGTGCGATCGAGGCGATCCATCCAGTGGACGCTCTGCTTCGGGTTCAGGCCCCCGGACGCGAGCAGCTTCTGGAGCTGGGTGTTGGTGACGACCAGCTCGCCCGTCGCAGCGAGCAGCTGATCCAGCCGCTCCCGCGGAACGCGCACCTCGGAGCCGGAGAGGAAGCCCGCGTCTGCGCTGGCGTCCATTTCATCCGGCTGCTCGCCGGACGCCAGGCGAAGGATGGCGTCGGCCGCCAGCTCCACTGCACGCCCGGCGCCGATCGCCTCGACCTCTTCGCGGACCGCGTCCGTTGCGCTCAGCAGCCAGGAGACCAGGGATGGGTCCGCCGAAAGCGACGCGACCGTGTCCTCCATCCGGTGCAGTGCAGCCTGGAGCGAGGGGGCGCCGAGCATCCCCGCGTTGCCCTTGAGCGTGTGCAGGACACGGCGGATTCGGGCGGTCGACTCGGCGCGGAGCTCGGCGGCGGACTCCGCCTCCAGGGCGAGCAGGTCTCCCTCGAGCTGCTCGAGCAGGACCTTTGCTTCCTCACTGAACTCGCTGGCCAGCTCTTCGAACACGCGGCGAGGGTGAGG
>JBAWAM010001045.1:0-13268 GCA_049589315.1 Myxococcaceae bacterium | reverse complement strand
TTCTGCTACGCCAGCGATCTCATAGACGGGATCGTCCGGCTCGCCGCCTCGAGCGTCAGCGATCCGGTCAACATCGGCAACCCGCAGGAGATGACCGTCCTCGAGTTCGCCGAGGCCGTCCGCGCCGCAGCGGGGGGCGGCGGGAAGATCGTGTTCAAGCCGATGCCGAAGGACGATCCGAAGCAGCGCCGCCCGGACATCACCCGCGCGAAGGAGCTGCTCGGCTGGGCGCCGCGCGTGTCGCTGCAGGACGGTCTGCGGGAGACGATCGAGTACTTCCGGAAGGTTGTCCGGTAGAGCAGGCAGGCGTAGATACGGGCCGGCTCGCTCCGCCTGACGCGGGGCTCTCGGAAGGAGTTCAGGCGTGAAGATCCTGGTCACGGGTGGTGCGGGTTTCATCGGTTCGCACGTGTGCGACGCGTTCCTCGCGGACGGACACGAGGTGATAGCTCTCGACAACCTGTCGAGCGGCAAGCGGGAGAACCTCGACCCGAAGGTCCGGCTCGTGGAGCTGGACATCCGAAGCCCCGAAGCGGCCGGCCTGATCGAACGGGAGAAGCCCGGGGCCATCTGCCACCTCGCCGCGCAGATGGACGTGCGGCGCTCGGTGGAGGACCCGCGCTTCGACGCCGAATGCAACATCCTCGGCATGCTGAACGTCCTCGAGGCGGCCCGGAAGAGCGGGGTGAAGAAGGTCATCTTCAGCTCCACCGGCGGGGCGATCTACGGCGAGCAGGACGTGCACCCGGCCCCGGAATCCCATCCGACGCGCCCGGTCTCGCCCTACGGCGTGTCCAAGGCGTCGGGTGAGCTGTACCTCGGCTACTACAAGGCGCAGTACGGGCTGAACTACGTCGCCCTTCGCTACGCCAACGTCTACGGCCCCCGGCAGAACCCGCATGGCGAGGCCGGCGTGGTGGCGATCTTCAGCCAGCGCCTCGTGGCCGGGAAACCCTGCACCATCTACGGCGACGGGAAGCAGACCCGCGACTTCGTCTACGGCCCGGACGTGGCCCGGGCGAACCTGCTGGCGTTCCAGAAGGACTACATCGGGGCGGTGAACATCGGCACCGGGATCGAGACCGACATCAACCAGCTCTATACGTACCTCGCCGAGGCCGCGGGCTCGTCGCAGGAGGCGGAGCATGCGCCCGGCAAGCCGGGCGAGCAGAAGCGGTCGTCGGTGGACAACCGGCTCGCGCGCAACGTGCTCGGCTGGGAGCCGAAGGTCGACATCCGCAGCGGCCTGAAGAACACGGTCGAGTTCTTCCGCAAGCAGGCGCGCTGAGCACCCCTCAGACGTTCGGCACCACGAACCTCAGCAGCACCCTTCGGAGGTGGGTTCCGCAGGACCACCTCCGAGGCGATGGAGGAATCCGTTGCCGAACTCGGCCCGGGAGGGAGGGCCGCCGGACGTTCTGCGCGCCGGCAGGTAGGCAGGAAGGAATCCCGGTGTCCCGCTGTTAGCCGCGGATGAGACCCGCGCCCGGTGGGTCGTCCACGCCAGATCCGTGGATTTTCGTGGGTTCTGGTGCTAGCAACGGGCGCCTTTTATTGCCGCACAGCCGGTGACCGAGCAGGCATGCCCGCCGACAACGCCCATATTCGTAACTTCAGCATCATCGCGCACATCGATCACGGGAAGTCGACGCTGGCGGACCGCCTGCTCGACAAGACCGGGACGGTGACCAAGCGCGAGGCGCAGGACCAGTTCCTCGACAACATGGCACTGGAGCGCGAGCGCGGAATCACCATCAAGGCCCAGTCGGTCCGGATGAACTACAAGGCGAAGGACGGCAAGCAGTACGTCCTGAACCTGATCGACACGCCGGGACACGTGGACTTCGCCTACGAGGTCTCGCGTTCGCTCGCCGCCTGCGAGGGCGCGTTGCTGGTGGTGGATGCCACCCAGGGCGTGGAGGCGCAGACGCTGGCCAACGTCTACATGGCGCTGGACCACAACCTCGAGATCATCCCGGTCATCAACAAGATCGACCTGCCCTCGGCGGACGTGCCCCGGGTGCGCGAAGAGATCGAGGACGTGATCGGCATCGACGCGTCCACCGCCGTCCCCGCCTCGGCGAAAGAGGGAATCGGCATCGAGGACATCCTCGAGGCGGTGGTGAAGAACGTCCCGCCGCCGTCCGGTGACCCGGCCGCGCCGCTGAAGGCGCTGGTCTTCGACAGCTGGTACGACAACTACCGCGGCGTGGTGATGCTGGTGCGCGTGCTGGAAGGCACCCTGTACCTGAAGCAGAAGATCCAGCTCTGGAGCAACAAGAAGAAGTTCGAGGTCAACGAGCTCGGCGTCTTCAGCCCCAAGGCGCGGCCGATGGAGAGGCTGATCGCCGGCGAGGTGGGCGTCCTCGTAGCGAACGTGAAGGAGCTCGCCGACGCCAAGGTCGGCGACACCATCACCGAAGAGGCTCGTCCGACGGAGACCCCGTTTCCAGGCTTCAAGGAAGTGAAGCCGATGGTGTTCTCGGGCGTGTTCCCGATCGACTCGGCGGAGTACGAGGACCTGCGCGACGCGCTCTCGAAGCTGAACCTCAACGACTCCGCCTTCACCTTCGAGCCGGAAACGTCGACCGCGCTCGGGTTCGGGTTCCGCTGCGGCTACCTCGGCCTGCTTCATATGGAGATCGTGCAGGAGCGGCTCGAACGCGAGCACGGCCTGTCGCTCATCTCCACCGCGCCGTCAGTGGTCTACAAGGTGTTCACCCACGACGGCGGGATGATCACGGTGGACAACCCGGCCAAGCTGCCGCCGACGCAGACCATCGAGCACATGGAAGAGCCGATGCTCACGTGCAACATCCACGTGCCCAACGACTACATGGGCCAGATCCTGAAGCTCTGCCAGGATCGGCGCGGCATCCAGAAGGACATCAAGTACCTCGGCACCTCCGGCAAGCGGGTGCAGGTCACCTACGACATCCCGCTGGCCGAGGTGGTGTTCGACTTCTTTGACAAGCTCAAGTCGGTGACCCGCGGCTACGCATCGCTCGACTACGAGCTGGCCGGTTTCACGACCGCGGATCTGGCCAAGCTGGACATCCTGATCAACGGCGAGCCGGTCGACGCGCTCTCGGTGATCGTGCACCGCGAGCGTGCGTACCAGCGCGGCAAGGAGATCTGCGCCAAGCTGAAGGAAGTCATCCCGAAGCAGATGTTCGAGGTGGCCATCCAGGCGGCGGTCGGGTCGCGGGTGATCTCGCGCGAGACCATCTCGGCCATGCGGAAGAACGTGCTCTCCAAGTGCTACGGCGGCGACATCAGCCGCAAGCGCAAGCTCCTCGAGAAGCAGAAGGAGGGCAAGCGGCGCATGAAGCAGGTCGGCGTGGTGGAGATCCCGCAGGAGGCCTTCCTCGCGGTGCTCAAATCGGAGGAGTAGGTGGCAAGCGCGCCGGAAGGGCTGGAGAAGCAGGCGGACGAAGAGACACGGCGGCAGTTCAGCCGCATCCGGTGGGCGAACCGACTGACCAGCCTGTGGGCGCCGGTCACGGTGTTCGGCATCGTGTTCGTGCTCTACCTGATCGTCGTCGAGAACTGGACCCCGACGTACGTCTGGGCGCAGCCCCTGTTGAAGGGGTTCGGGCTGCTGATGCTCGCGTGGTTCTTCGGGCTGATCGCCTTCCGGAGCATCCCGAAGTTCGGGCGCTACCGGCAGCAGCGCCACCAGTCCATCGAGTTGCTCGACGAGGTGTCCTCGCTGGTCCAGAAGAACCGGGCGGACATCGGCGAAGCATCGGTGAAGGAGCTTCAGGGTCGCTCTGCGTCGCTGGAAGGGGCGCTGGTCAAGGGGGACCCGAAACTGATCGAGGAGGAGACGAAGCACCTCACTGCCTCGGCGGACAAGCACCTTGCGCGGTGGCGCAAGCAGTCCGCATTCGACTTCGGGATGGGGTTCGTGAAGGCGTTCGCCATCGCGATGATCATCCGCACCGTCCTCATCGAGCCATTCCGGATCCCCTCTGGATCGATGATCCCGACCCTGGAGATTGGCGACCAGATCTTCGTGAACAAGTTCATCTACGGGGTGCGGCTCCCGTTCGTGAACAAGGTCCCGTTCGTGCTGGTGCGCGAACCTGAACGGGGAGACGTGATCGTCTTCAACAACCCGGTCGATGAGACGAAGGACTTCATCAAGCGGGTGATCGGGATCCCGGGCGACCGCATCGAGATCATCGACGACATCGTCTACATCAACGGGGTTCCGCAGCCGCAGGAGCCGGTCGACCCGGACTACGTCTACTACGACAACCAGAATGGCGAGTGGGAGTCATTCAACGTCGCGCTGTTCCGGGAGAACCTCTCGGGCTACTCGCATCTGACCGCCCAGGCATCGCTCGGATCGAGCCGCAACTATGGCCCCTGGGTCGTTCCCGAGCGGCAGGTGTTCGTGATGGGCGACAACCGGGACAACAGCGCCGACAGCCGGGTCGGATTCGGGGTCACGGGTAGGGTGGAGTACGTCCCCTACGGGCACATCAAGGGGAAGGCGATGGTGATCTGGCTCGCCCTCGGACACGGCGGCTTCCTCAGCGGGCTGTTCGGCGGGACCGGAATCAAGACCGAGCGCTTCTTCCTTCCGGTCCGCTAGCGCGTTTGCTATCCGACGCCATCGTGCGCCGCGCTAAGCCCTACGGAAAGATCGAACTCGGATCTCTGGTGCTCATCGCCGCGATCGTCGGCTTTGTGTACTCCGCCTGGGTGTTCTCCACCCCCGTGCTCGACAACCTGGACGTCAAGGAAGCCATCGACATGGCCCTCAACCAGTCCCGGCGCAGCGACCACGATCTCCAGCGCCTCATCCTCAACCGGCTCAGTCGGGTGGGGACCCACCAGGCTGTGGACGACTTCGGCAACGAGGTGGAGGAGCAGGGCCTCGGGCTCACCGAAGAGAACGTCTACGTCGAACGCGACGAGGTCGCCGGCACCTTGTTGATCCGCGTCTCCTACGACCGGGTCGTGCAGCTCAAGCCGTCGCAGCACACCTACACCCTCAGCTTCAGCCCCGAAAAAGAAGGCCCGATCTCCCGATGAACGCCAGCTCACGCCACCTCCTCGCCATCCGGGGCATGACCCGTCCCGAGGTGGAGGCGTTGCTCGAGGCCGCCGCCCGCCACAAGCAGGCGCGTCAGGCGGGCGCTCCGCTGCGGGTGCTCACAGGGCGCCTGGTCGCCAACCTCTTCTTCGAGGACTCCACCCGGACCCGCTCCTCCTTCGAGATCGCCGCGAAGTCGCTCGGCGGCGAGGTGCTGAGCTGGACGGCGAAGGGCTCCTCGGTGGCCAAGGGGGAGACGCTGGTCGACACTGCCCGGAACATCGACGCGATGAGGCCCGCCGCCATTGTGATGCGGCACGACCAGTCGGGCGCTGCGGCCCTGGTTGCGCGCCACGTCCGCTCCCCCGTGGTGAACGCCGGGGACGGGACGCACGAGCACCCCTCGCAGGCGCTGCTGGACGCGTTCACCCTGCGCGAGCGGCTGGGCAGCCTGGATGGCAAGCACATCCTGATCGTCGGGGACATCCTGCACAGCCGCGTGGCCCGCTCGAACCTCCACTGCCTGCGCCTGCTCGGGGCGAAGGTGACGTTCTGCGGCCCGGTCACGCTCGTCCCGCGCGGGAGCGAGGAGCTCGGCGCGCAGGTCAGCTACGACTTCGACCAGGTGCTGCCGGAGGCGGACGGGGTGATGATGCTGCGGCTGCAGCTCGAGCGTCAGACCCAGTCGCTCTTCCCGAGCGCGCGCGAGTACGCCAGACGCTACGGCCTCAACGCGGCGCGGGCGGCGAAGATGAAGCCCGGGGCGATCGTGCTGCACCCGGGGCCCATCAACCGCGGCGTCGAGCTGTCCTGGGACGTGGCGGACAGCGAGCGGAGCGTGGTGCTCCACCAGGTCGAGAACGGTGTCGCGGTGCGGATGGCCGTCCTCGAGAGGAGCTGCGCATGAGCACGGCACTTCTTCTTCGCGGCGGGCGGGTGATCGATCCCCGGAACGGCATCGACGGCGTCCGCGACGTGCTCCTCCGCGACGGCAAGGTCGCCGAGATCAGCGACCGGCCGCTCCAGGCGCCGGGCGCCACGGTGATCGACGCGAAGGACCGCTGGGTGGTCCCCGGGTTGATCGACCTCCACGTCCACCTGCGCGAACCGGGGCAGGAGGGCAAGGAGACCATCGCCACCGGGAGTCGTTCGGCGGTGTTCGGCGGCTTCACCTCGATCGTGGCGATGCCCAACACCGTGCCGGTGATCGACTCGGCAATCCTGGCGAAGTTCGTCACCCAGCGCGCCCGGGAGGTGAACCTCTGCCGCGTGTACCCCTCGGGCGCCATCACCAAGGGGCAGAAGGGGCAGGAGCTCGCGGAGCTGGGCGAGCTGGCCGACGCGGGCTGCGTCTGCTTCACCGACGACGGTCACCCGGTGATGGACGCCGGCTTGATGCGCCGCGCGTTGCAGTGGGCGCTGCCGCTCGGCGTTCCCCTCATGGTGCACGAGGAGGACCTCAACCTCTCCGCGCGGGGGCAGATGAACGAAGGGCCGGTGGCGGCCAGGCTGGGGCTGCTGCCGATCCCGAAGTCGGCGGAGATCTCCATGGTCGCCCGGGACCTGGTGCTGGCGGAGGAGCTCGGCACGCACGTGCACTTCGCCCACATGTCCTGCGAGGGCAGCGTCCGGCTCATCCGCGAGGCGAAGCGCCGGGGGCTGAAGGTCACCGCCGAGGCCACGCCGCACCACTTCAGCCTCACCGATGAAGCGGTCGAAGGCTGGGACACCCACGCGAAGATGAACCCGCCGCTGCGATCGCAGCGCGATCTGGAGGCCGTCCGCGAGGGCCTGGCCGACGGGACCATCGACGTGATCGCCACGGATCACGCGCCGCACGGGCCGGGCGACAAGCAGGTCGAGTTCGGGTGCGCCGCGAACGGGATCGTTGGATTGGAGACGGCCCTGCCACTTTCGCTGCAGCTCGTGCACGCGGGTCTGTTGACGCCGTCGCGAATGGTGGAGTTGCTCTCGTCCGGTCCGGCGAAGACGTTCAAACTTCCGGGCGGACACCTGGCCGTCGGTGTATCTGCCGACCTGACGGTGATCGACCCCTTCGTGGAGTGGACGATCCAGGCGGAGCGGTTCTTGTCGAAATCGAGGAATTCGCCCTTCGATGGTTGGAAGGCGAAGGGGCAGGCGGTCGCGACCATCGTCGGTGGCCGCGTCGTGTTCCAGGACGGCGAAGTGAAGGAGCAGGAATGAAGCGCGCAGTGCTGGCCCTTGCGGATGGAACGACCTTCGAGGGGACCTCTTTCGGAGCCTCCGGCGAGACCGTGGGCGAGGTCGTCTTCAACACGTCGATGTTCGGGTACGAGGAGATCCTCACGGACCCGTCGTACGTCGGGCAGATCGTGACCATGGCCTACCCCGAGATGGGGAACGTGGGCGCGAACCCCGAGGACGAGGAGTCCGTGCATCCGCACGCAGTCGGGATGGCGGTGCGGAACTTCTCCGAGCCCTCCAACTGGCGCGCGAAGGAGAGCCTGGACGGCTATCTCGGCCGCCACAAGGTCGGCGGCATCTCCGGGATCGACACGCGCAAGCTGGTGCGGCACCTCCGCACGCACGGCTCGCAGATGGGCGTCATCTCCACGGAGAACGTGTCGACCCAGGCGTTGGTGGAGCGGGCGAAGCGGGCGCACGGCATGGAGGGTCTCGACCTCGCCACCGGAATCTCCACGAAGGAGCCGTACGTCTGGACGAAGCCCACGCCGCGGGTGCTGGGCGAGCCGGACGTCCCGGCGCCCGAGCTCCAGTACAACGTGGTCGCGTACGACTACGGCCTCAAGCGATCCATGCTGCAGTACCTCGTCGACGAAGGCTGCCGCGTGACGGTCGTTCCCGCGCACATGCCGGCGGAGAAGGTGCTGGAGATGAAGCCGGACGGCGTGTTCCTCACCAACGGCCCCGGCGATCCCGCGGCGGTGAAGGGCGCGGACCGGAACGTCGCCGCGCTGCTCGGAAAGGTGCCGATCTTCGGCATCTGCCTGGGGCACCAGATCCTGGCGCTCGCCATTGGAGGCAAGACGTACAAGATGAAGTTCGGCCACCGCGGCGCGAACCAGCCGGTGAAGGACCTGGTCACGGGGAAGGTCGAGATCACGGCGCAGAACCACGGCTTCGCGGTGGATGCGGACAGCGTGAAGGGAAAGGCGGAGATCACCCACCTCAACCTGAACGACCGCACCGTGGAGGGAATCTCCATTCCCGACGCGAAGGCCTTCAGCGTTCAGCACCATCCCGAGTCCTCGCCGGGCCCGCACGACGCACGCTATCTCTTCCGGCGCTTTACGGAGCTGATGGCGAGGTAGTATCCGCGCTACCCCGATGGACTCCCTGTCCTACCAGCCGTATCTCGACCAGCTCATCGCCTTCGGCAGCGCCGACGATCGGAAGAACGATCTGATCGCTGCCAAGGCGGAGTACTTCCACCTCACCACCGAGGTCCACGAGGACGACCGCAGCTTCGATGCGCGGATGGCCGCGTTCCTCGACTGGTACCTGTTCGATCGTCCCGCGCCAGCCACCGGACGCTCTCCCGCGCAGGAGTTCCTCGAGCTGCGCAGCCAGGCTGGCGCGCCTCCCGAAGACGTCAACGCGCTGCGGGGCTTCACCGAGACGATCCACGGGCTGTTCGAGGTGCGGAAGATCGGGAAGGGCATGATCCGGCTTCGCGAGCTGTACTCGGGAAAGGACCATGACGTCACCGAGCGCCGGCAGGTCGCCGGCCTCGAGAAGGGCGACGTGATCGAGGCGCGGCTGATTCCCTTCTCCGGGCATCTGTTGTTCTCGTCGGCGTTCATTTTCCACCCGCGCGAAGGCATCAAAGCGGTCCTCAAGGAGCTCAAGCGCCGGAAGAAGAAGGAGCCGGAGCGCGACCCGAAGGAGATCGTCTGGGAGTGCTCCCGGATGGCGATCAAGGTCGACCGCTACAGGCAGATCGCGGTCGAGAAGATCTACGACTTCGCTCAGAAGAAGATCTGACTAGAGCCGGTGAACCGACATGGTGTTGGTGTTCCCCGGCTGGTTGAGGGGGACCCCCGCGACCACGACCACCGTCGATCCAGGGGTACAGAATCCTCGTTCGGTGCAGACCTTCCGGGCGACCTGCACCATCGCATCCGTCGACTTGAGCCGGGGAACCTGGACCGGTTCGACGCCCCAATACATCGACATGCGCCTCACCGTCTCCAGCGACGGCGTCAGCCCGATGATGCGGGACTTCGGCCGGAACTCGGAGATGAGCCGCGCGGTGTTCCCAGTCTCGGTGTAGCACGCGATGATTTCGGCCCGCAGCTGGGTGGCGGCTGCCACGGCTGCGGCGGCGATGCCGGTGGGAACGTCGCGTGCCTCCTCGAAGGACGGCGTGTAGCGGGGCGGGTTGGCGGGTCCGCGCTCCGCCTCTTCGACAATCCGGGACATCGTCGCCACTGCCTCGACCGGGAAGCGGCCAGACGCCGTCTCTCCCGAAAGCATGACCGCGTCGGCCCCATCGAGCACCGCGTTCGCCACGTCGGTCACTTCGGCGCGGGTCGGGCGCGGATTCTGGATCATGCTCTCCAGCATCTCCGTCGCGACGATGGCGATCCGCCCCATCCGGTTGACCTCCGCCACCGCGCGCTTCTGGATCGCCGGGAGCTTCTCCAGCGGCATCTCCACGCCCAGATCGCCGCGCGCGACCATGACGCCGTCGGCCGCGCGGGCGATCGCCTCCAGCGCGATGACCGCCTGCGGCTTCTCGATCTTGGCGATCAGCGGCGTCCCCAGCTTCGCGACGTGCGGTCGCGCGCTCTCGACGTCCTCGACCGATCGGACGAAGGACAGGGCCACGAAGTCGACGCCAATCTCCTGTCCGAACGCCAGATCCTCGATGTCCTTGTCCGTGAGGGCAGGGACCGACACCGCGGAGCCCGGCAGGTTCAGCCCCTTCTTGTCCTTGAGCAAGCCCCCGTGGAGCACTTTGCAAAATACATCCGGACCTCGAACGCGCTCGACCTCGAGTCGCACCCGGCCGTCGTCCAGCAGGATGGGATCTCCCTTCTTGACGTCGCGTGGCAGCGAGGTGACGGGCGTGGGAATCACGCCGTCGCGACCGATCACGTTGCGCGTGGTGACGGTGACGCTCTGTCCCGACTCCACGTTCATCTGTCCGCCTTCGAAGCGGCCGAGCCGGATCTTCGGGCCCTGGACGTCCTGGAGGACGGCCACCGGCCGGCCGAGCTTCTTCGAGATCTTCCGGAGCAGGTCGAGCCGGCGCAGATGCTCTTCGTGGGTGCCGTGCGAGAAGTTGAAGCGGGCCACGTTCATGCCCGCCCCGACCATCGCTTCGAGCACCTCCGGTGACTCTGATGCCGGCCCCAGCGTGCAGATGATCCTCGCCCTGCGCATGTCCGTCCCTCTCCCTGCTGGCGTGTTCGCGTCGATTCTAGCTTCCTTGACACCCACGGTCGGCCGCGAATACGAAACGCGAGTCGCAAACTCCATCACAGACGCGGGGACACACGGATGAGGCCTGAAGACGAATTGAAGGAGCAGCGCATCCAGGCAGTCGCGGCTGCGTCCGAGAGCGTGCGCAACGAGGACAAGATCCAGCTCGTGCTGGCCTATCTCGGAATCCTCGCGCTCATCCCGCTGCTGACAGTGAAGGACTCGCCGTACGTCCAGTGGCACGCGAAGCAGGGGCTGGTGCTCGGAGTGGGCGGCGCCATCGCAATCTCCATCCTCGGCATGATCCCCGTCATCGGACTCATCACCTGCCTGCTTGCACCCGCGCTCATGGTCATCGACATCCTGGCCATGGTGAAGGCGCTCAACGGCGAGCGCTACCGGATCCCGGTGGTCACCGACCTCGCCGAGAAGCTCTAGGGCTACGACAGAGCCCGGTCCCCGCGAGGAGACCGGGCTCTGGCCCGTCTTTCTGAACCTGTCCTACAGCTTGATCGGGTCGTCCGACGGGCCGGGCAGGCGCCCGCCGCCCTGGTCGTCTCCTCCGTCTTCGCCGCCGAGCGGGAAGAGCGGGTCCTGGGGGCCGCCACCGCCAATGCCCATGTGCTCGCGGAGTTGTTCGATCTCCTCGCGGGTGATCCCAGCCTCCTTCAGCACCTCCGGGGTGACGACGATCTTCGCGTCGCCGGTGAGCGCCATGGCGATCGCGTCGGAGGGCCGCGCATCGAGGCTCACGTCCTTACCGTCGCGCTGTCGGACGATGACGTGGCTCGTGTAGATGTCCTGCTCCACGCCGTCGATGCGGACTTCGCGCACCTGCGCCCCGAGCCCGGTCACCAGCTGATCCAGGAGGTCTGCTGCGAGCGGGTGGGGGGACTTCTGCTCCGCGAGTCGGAACGCGATGGAGACGGCTGCTTCCTCGGTCACGAACAGTGGGAGTATTGATTCACCATCCGGAGAGATGAGCACCACGGCGTGGGTGTTCGCCTCTTCGATGGGGATGACGTCGTGGACTTCCAGTTCGACCATCTTCGACGGCTCAGGTCGAGACGCGGAGGCCGGTGCCGCCAGCGCCGGCCATCGGATGTTGTTGATCCCGGCGAGGCCGGAGGGCGCTCCAGGCATCCAGAGCAGGGTGCCTGCCGCAACCCCCAGGGCCGCAAGCGGCGCCAGAAGGAGCATGACTCTCGTTGACCGTTCCACCTCCGAAGGGTGGCCACTCGTGAACGGGAGCGCACTGCTGCGGGAGGAACGCCTGCCTGGGTGCTCGGCGTGCGCGGCGGAGGGCGCGATGGGCGAGCAAGCGTGAGTGGGGACCGGGCGTCACCGGTCCGCGTCAGCGCTCGTCGGCGTCTTCGTCCTCGTAGGAGTCCTCTTCGTCGACGTCTTCATCATCTTCGTCGAACTCGTCCTCGTCCTCGTCCCCTTCGACCTCTTCGTCGTCCTCCTCCTCGTCCTCGATTTCGTCTTCGACGTCCTCGGTCTCGATGGCGAGGCTCACCGCGAACTTCTTCGAGAGGTGCGCCACCTGCGTGCGGATCTCGGTGAGAGCGGTGACGAAGTCATCCACCATCCCGGCCGATGCCTTGTTCTTGCAGTGGGGGCAGACCAGCTTCTCCGTGCCCTCAATCAGATCCTCGGCGTCGAGCTCGAAGCTTCCTTCACACTTCTGGCAGGTGAAATCGATCGTCATGACTGGGCGGGTAGATAGAAAGCGATCCGGTCTGTGTCAATCGAGACGAGAAGGGGCTGCCTGCACGGGCCCCAGAAAAGAGAACGCGGAGCACGTCTCCGTGCTCCGCGTCGGTCCTGCTTCAAGGACGGTTGCCTACTTCTGCGCTGCCGACTTGCGCTTCTCCACCGGGATGAAGTCGCGGCGCTCGCGGCCGGTGAAGATCTGGCGAGGACGGGCGATCTTCTGCTCCGAATCCAGGACCATCTCCTCCCACTGGCTCACCCAGCCCACCGTGCGGGGGATGGCGAACAGCACCGGGAACATCTCCACCGGGAAGCCCATCGCCTCGTAGATGAGGCCCGAGTAGAAGTCGACGTTCGGGTACAGCTTCCGCTTCACGAAGTACTCGTCCGAGAGGGCGATCCGTTCGAGCTCGGTGGCGATGTCGAGCAGCGGGTTCTTGCCCGTGACCTCGAAGACCTCGTCGGCGACGCGCTTGATGACCTTCGCGCGCGGGTCGTAGCTCTTGTACACGCGGTGCCCGAAGCCCATCAGCTTGGTGCCGGCCTCACCGCTCTTCACCTTGCTGATGAAGTCGGGGACCTTCGAGACGTGGCCGATCTCGCGGAGCATGCGGAGCACGGCCTCGTTGGCGCCACCGTGGAGCGGGCCATAGAGGGCGGCCACGCCGGCAGCCACCGCCGAATACGGATCTACCTGCGACGAGCCGACGAGGCGGGTCGCGGTGGTCGAGCAGTTCTGCTCGTGATCCGCGTGGAGGATGAACAGCACGTCCAGGGCGCGCTCGAGCACCGGGTGCGGCTTGTACGTCGTCACGCCGATCTTCTTGATCATGGCGATGAAGTTGCCGACGTAGCTGAGATCGTTGTCCGGGTAGACGTACGGCTGGCCCATCGTGTGGCGATAGGCGAACGCCGCGATCGTCGGCATCTTCGCGATCAGGCGGATCATCTGGATGCGGCGCGTGCGCTCATCCTTGATGTGCTTCGCCTCGGGGTAGAAGGACGAAAGGCCGGCGACGGTGGAGGCCAGCATCGACATCGGGTGCGCGTCGTACCGGAAGCCCTGCATGAACCG
>JBAWAM010001044.1:0-4988 GCA_049589315.1 Myxococcaceae bacterium | reverse complement strand
CGCGCGAGCTCGGCCACGTCGAGGGCTGCGCTCACGGTGAGCAGGGTCGCCCCCACCCGGGACGCCGCCGCGCGGAGGAGCTGCTGATGTTCGTCGAGTCGCCGGTGATAGGCGCGCAGCACGGCGGGGGACAGCACCCGCTCGAGCGCCGCGTCCCTCTCCACGTCCACCAACTGGGCGCCGAAGCCGCCGACGGGCGCGAGGTCCTCCGCGTCCAGGAGCTGAACGAACGCGAGCGAGGAGGCCCCGCGCGACAGCCACTCCGTCATACGTCCGAGCTCCGTCTCGAAGAGCAGATCGCTGATCACGATGCGGACGCCGCAGGGCCGCAGCGGCGGCGCGCGGCGAAGCGCGGACGCGAGATCATCCTCTCCATCGAGCTCTGCACGGGCGAGCAACGCCTGCGCGCCCTCCCCCACCGTGCGCTCTGGCTTCGCGCTGTAGAGAAAGAAGGCCGGGTCCAGCCCCTGCCGCGCGGCGATGCGCGTGAACAACAGCGCGAGCTCACGCGCGCGGGCGGACTTCTCCGGCGTGAGCGCCATCGATCTCGAACCGTCGAGGAGGACCTCGACGCGCGGCGAGACCTCCTCCTGGCGGACGCGCAGCACGAGATCGCCAGTCCGCGCGACTGCATTCCAGTCGATCTGTCGGAGGTCGTCGCCCGGGTGGTACGGCCGGAAGTCGTGGATCTCCATCGACGCGCCGGTAGAGGCCGCGCGCACCTCACCGATCCGTCCCCGGTGGGGTCCACGTGGAAGCGCCAGCCGCAAGCCCTGGGCGGCGCGCTCCACGGCATGCAGATCGAACGACGGTCCGGAACCACTCACGCGCGCGAGCTCCGCTCAGCCTTCGACAGGATCCGCTCGGCCCACACGGACAGGACCCCGGCGACGCTGCCCACGATGACCAGCGCCTTCATCTCGGGAGGCACGTCCGGCTGTTTCGGGAGCCCGACGTAGCCGAGCAGGCCCAGGATCGGGTTGAACAGGTTGATCCAGCGGTCCTCGGGCTCGAACCCGAGGACCAGTGCAGTGAACGGCGGCACGGCGCAGGCGGACGTCAAGACGACGAACGCGACCGCGCGCTGGCCCAGCGGTGTCGATAACGTTCGGATGGGCACGAGGTGCGTCACGACCACCGGCAGGGCCAGGAACAGCAGGGCGAACGCCGCGGCGGCAACCAGCATCATCAGCTCACGTGCACTGCGACTGCCGACGTTCGCCGAGCCGATGTACAGGGTCAGCGCCCCCGCGGTGACCACGCCGAGCAGCACGACAATCAACCAGAAGGCCGACAACGGCCCGGGACGCAGCAGCGGCCAGAAACGCCGTCCTGCATGGGAGGGGTGAACCTTGCGCTCGGCGGAGACGAGGAACGTCCCGACGAAGAGGAGGTGCGCAGCCAGGAGCAGCTGCGACGCGATCGCCACCTCACGCTCGCGGCCGCTCTCGATCCAGGCCCAGGCGAGGATCGCGGCCGACCCGACGACCTGGAAGACCAGCGCGAGCCGCGGACCTCTGGCGGTGTCCTCCGTCGCCAGCGCGAGCTGGGACGCGGCGGCTTCGAAGAGCAGGACGCCGAAGCTCAGCATCAGCCACAGGATGACGCCCGCCGCCACCCACGGGCCGTCGCGCCACAGGCTGTTGCCATCGAAAACGATCGCCCCGGCAACGGTCCAGGCGGTGGCGACCGCGCCGAGCAGCGTTCCCAGGACGGCGAAGTGTACGAGCCCGCGGATGATCCGGCTCTCGCCCAGGGTCGCAGCACAGACTGCGGCGCAGGTCAGGAAGATCATCCACGCGAACCCGAGCGCGCTCACCAACAGGATCGTCGGGAGGTCGATGCCGTTCAGGTAGTAGCTGAAGAGGAGGAACGGAAGGACTGCCGAGGCATACAACCCGGCCTGCGCCAGGTACGAGCCGATCTTGCCCCTGAGCACGCGGCGCGCCCCGAGCCCGGTGAGGCTGAGGAGCACCCAGGTCTCCTCCTCCCGCTCCCGCGCCAGTGAGCGATACGCGGTGTACGGGATGATGAAGAACTGGACCGCGCCCAGGCAGATGAAGAACCCGAAGAAGAACGGCTGACCGGACTCTCCGATGCGGCCGTCGAGCGAGCCGGCCCACGCGCCCAGCGCGATCAGGAAACAGGCCAGGAGCAGCACCGTGAAGCACACCCAGAACACGCGCGTGCGCAGTCCCTGGCGGAGCTCCTTCACGACGATGGGGTTGATGCGCTCGGAAACGGCTTCGAACCACGCTGTCGTCGTCACGCCACCCTCCCGCGCGTCACGGACATGAACGCGTCTTCGAGATCTGCCTGACGCGGCTGCAGCGAGCAGACGGGCACGCCCGCGGTGACCAGGGTCTTCAGGAGTGTTGCTGAAGCTTCGTCAACCCACCCTGCCGTCGCGTCTATCGAGGGCGGCGGGACGATCCGGACGCGCAGGGTGGAGGTCCCGACGAGGACGACCTCACTGGTCTGAGGCTGCTCGAGCAGGACCCGCTCTGCGCTGCGCGCGTTCTCCTCTCCGCCGAGGACCCGGACTTCGAGCTCTCCCCCGTCGCTCCCTCCGTGCGCGCGCGCGAGGATCTCCGACACGGGACCGGTCGCGAGGAGCTTCCCCTGCTCGATGATCACGCACGCGTCACACATCTCGGACAGCTCGGTGAGGATGTGGCTGGAGATGAGGATGGCCTTGCCCTGCGCCGCCAGGGCCTTCAGCAGCTCACGCAGCTCGATGCGCGCTCGCGGGTCGAGACCGTCCGCCGGCTCGTCGAGGATGAGCAACTGGGGATCGTGCAGCAGGGTTCGCCCGAGCGCCACGCGCTGCTTCATGCCCTTGGAGAGCGACGAGGTCAGGCGGTCGCGCAGCTCGGTGAGCTTCGTGAACTCCATCACGGACTCGACCCGGGTACGGCGCTCGACTCCCTTGAGGCGATAGGCGCGGGCGAAGAAGTCGAGGAACTCGAAGACGGTCATGTCCTCGTAGGTTCCGTAGCGGTCCGGCATGTAGCCGATGAGGGGTCTCGCGCGATCGGGCTGCTGCACGACGGACTGGCCGTTCAACGACACATCGCCGGTGCTGGGTGTGTCCAGCGTGGCGATGATCCGCATGGTGGTGCTCTTGCCGGCGCCGTTGGGCCCGATGAAGCCGAGGATCTGCCCGGCGTCGAGGGTGAACGACACGTCGTCCACGGCGCGGAAGGCGCCGAAGTCGCGGGTGAGGGCCTTCACTTCGAGGAGGCTCATCGGTCCACCTCGCCGCGGATGAGGTGCTCGCTGGAGTGATGGGTCAGGCGCAGGTCCGCGAATGGCAGGGGGCCGGGGCCGTCGATGCGCGCGAGGAATTCGCCTTCCTTCAGCTCTGACAGCATGCGTTGGGGGACGCGGGGGTCGAAGCGATGCGGTGCGGCGCGGGTGTCGACCCTCATCCCCGTCCCCTCCCCCTCTCCAGGGAGAGGGGTGCGGGCGCCATCGCGTACGTTTCGCAGGACGTAGGTCTGGCCCTCCTGGCGCAGCCACAGTTCGCGGAGGTCGCTTCCGAGCGCGTTCTCGACCACCACTGCATTTCCGTCGTTTCGGACGACGACCCGGGCGCGCATGGGTCGCACGGACGCTGTCCCCCATTCGCGATAGGTCCGCGAGGGGAGGAAGTCCGCTTCGAGCATCTGCCCGTTCGTCCAGTCGGTCGAAGCGACCTGGACGGCGTGGGACGGGAAGGTCGGGGCGAGCAGCGCGGTGTCGCCATCGAGGGCCACCCTGCCGGGCGCGAGGTTCGCGTAGAACGCCTCCAGGCCGAGGGTGATCGCCCGGTCGTTCCGCCGGTCCAACAACGTGTAGCCACGCATCGAGGTGTGCACGGCGAACCCATCCACCAGGACGGACCACCCGACGATGAGCAGGCACGCCACGGCCGCGGTCGCGGGGATTGTGAGCAACAGCATGGGCGGCCCCTTCTTCTTCGCCACCCACACGCTCCCCGGTCCGATCGCCAGGGTGAAGGCGAGGATGATCAGCATGAACCGCCCCACCGGCGCGACGCCCTGCGGAAGCAGGAACCACTCGGACGCGGAGACCACGTTCCCGGACTCGTCGTACGCGATGGGGCCGGTCATCTCCCCCATCGGCCGCACAGGAGAGGTCGCGAGCTCGAGGTCCGTTGCCAGGGGGAGTACACAGCCGCCGGCATCGCCGTCGCAGATGCGCACGTGCCCAAAGCCGTAGGGGTGCAGGCCTTCGTCTCCCGTCTGCAGCAGCGGCAGGTGCTGGGCCAACGCACGCGAAGGTTTCGTGAGGACCAGCGTTCCGCCGGTCGCGGTCCACGCCTCGAGCGTGCGCCGGGGCCCTTCGGAAAGCGACTCGATCGGCGTGAGGACCACGACCGCATTCAGTCCGGTGTAGGCAGCAAGCTCCGTCGGGAGTTCGTCGCCCGGCAGGGTCCGGACGAGCACGCCATAGGAGCTGGAGTCGGGTTCTGCGCCCGAGAAGGACTTGAAGGCTTCATCGGAGCCGACTGCGAGGATCAAGGCAGTCCCCCGGGCGAAGGAGATGTGCGCTCGCCCTCCCTCCTTGATGCCGCGCGCGTTCACCTCGAGGGCCCCGTAGTTCAGCCCCGACGGGATGATCAGCGTCACCTGCTCGGTCCTCCCCGGCTGCGCTTCGATCACGCGCCGAACCGCTCCCGAGGAGGAGCCCAACTGTGCGAACTCGAGCTCGACCCGTTCGGGCCGTGATCCCAGGTTCTCCACATAGACCCGAAGCCACGAGCTGCCCCAGGGCGGCGCGCCCGTCGCGTCCTCGGCGGTCACGCGGATGTCGCCATCCGCTACGTTCACTCGAGGTCGCTGGCTGAAGTTGTAGAGCAGCGTTCCGTTCCCTGAAGTCGTCTCCGGATTCGCGGCCGACCCGACAAGGAGCAACGCAACCAGAAGCCCGCGCGCGCTACGCACGCACCACCTCCGGAACCGCCTCCAACAACTGCGCGACCA
>JBAWAM010001043.1:0-5214 GCA_049589315.1 Myxococcaceae bacterium | reverse complement strand
GGGCGTGTTCCTCTTCGACCTCGAGGTCCCGCGGCTGCAGAAGGCAGCGAACCTCCGGCCGAGGTACGAGGCGCTGACCCACTTCCCGGCTGTGTTCCGGGATCTCGCGGTGGTGGTGGACGCCGCCCTCTCGTCCGAGGAGGTCCGGAAGGTCATCCTCGACGCCGGCGGAGAACTGGTCGAGGACGCGAAGATCTTCGACGTCTACACCGGCAAACCCATCCCCGAAGGGCGGAAGAACCTCGCGTTCGCGCTGAGCTACCGGTCGCCCGAGCGCACCCTCACCGACACCGAGGTAAACGAGGCGCACGCGCGCATCGTGGCCGAGGTCAACCAGCGGCTCGGAGCGGCGCTCCGGGCCTGAAGCGCGACTCGAAGCAAAATACTGAATGAACTCGGGCAGTTGACAGAACTGCCCCTTTCCTGCCAAGAACGGGAGCGTTCAGGCCGAGACCGCAGCCGTGCGGTGCCGGGGGAGAAACGATGACCAAGGCGGACATCATCGAGGGCGTCTACGAGAAGGTCGGTTTCTCCAAGAAGGAGTCGGCCGAGATCGTCGAGCTCGTCTTCGACACCGTCAAGGAGACGCTCGAGCGCGGGGACAAGATCAAGATTTCCGGGTTCGGGAACTTCCAGGTGCGCTTCAAGAAGGCGCGCGTGGGACGGAATCCCCAGACCGGGAAGGAGATCGAGATCTCGGCGCGTCGCGTGCTGACCTTCCGGCCCAGCCAGGTCCTGAAGTCCTCGCTGAACGGCGCCGACTGGTCGCAGATCCCCGGCGCGCCGGATAACTTCACCTCGGCCGAGTCCTACGAGGACGAGGATGACGATTTCGACGGCGACTCGGATTCGGAGGATTAGCTTCTTGACCGGAGCAGGCGCCGCGGGCATAAGGGCGCCCGCTTTCGTTCAAGCCGTATCGGGGCGTAGCGCAGCCTGGTAGCGCACTTGCTTGGGGTGCAAGTGGTCGCAGGTTCAAATCCTGTCGCCCCGACCATCGAAGCCCTCGGAATCACTGGAGAAATCCACGATTCCGGGGGCTTCGTCTTTGCGGGTTGTGGCTGGCGCAGGCGCCCGGGCCATACCGGGGACTATACCGACACCCCGAGCGCGAGGCTCTGCCCGGAGCACAGGATTTGGCGCGCCGCAGCCCCGCACGACAAACTGACCGGATGAATCGCTCAGCCTTGGCGCTCTGTTGCGCGGCCTCTGTGCTTCTTGCTGGCTGCGCTGCGCGCGGATGGATCAAGCCTGGAGCCTCGCAGCAGGATTTCTACAACGACTACTCCTGCTGCCGTGACGGCTGCGGGGAAAGCGAAGGCGCGCAATGGCGCCGCTTTGCGTACCGCGCCGCTGGCGCCCGTAGCGACTGGAAGACGTGCATGAAGGGGAATGGCTGGTCCCCGGGCGCTCGCGGCGAAGGATTCAATCCCTAGAAAGTGCCGCCGAAAGAGAGCGCGCCCCCGGCGGAAAGGAGCGGCGGATCCTTTGGCCCTGGTCCGTCACGAACGCCACCGGCTGTGGACCGGTAAGGGGCATTGGCGGCGAGGGAGCCTCGGGCTGGGTAGTGCTCGGAGTTCGTCCGCGACGGCTTTTAGCAGCATCGATGGTGGAAGTTGCTGTGCGATCCTGCGCTCTGAGCCGGGGCCCGATGTCGGCATCATCGAGTCAAACGAGCGGATGGAGACCAGATATTGCCCGACCCGCTTTCGTAGCTCGTCGTCGGCTGGCCCATCGGCGTCATTTTGGGGTCCCGATTCGGCGGCAACGCAATTCCCATCGCTGATTTCGATCCACAAGCCCTCGTCATCGTCTGGGGCCTGGTGTGGCTGACGTTTGCTGATGTGAATGACCGCGACTGGTCCGGTAGCCGCGTCGGTGGCACGCGGTCCCATTTGGATCCCATCGATAGGAAACCGCCGTACGGCTCGCCGAGTTGCTTCGAAAAGCTCTTCCGAGGAATGGCGGTTCGTCGCGGACGTCGTGGCGGTAGGGGCTTCAGTGGACGTTGACCCGGACGAGACGGGAGGCCCTGGTGTTCGACATGCCAGAACGACAAGAGTTGCAACGAACGCGAGTGCCTCGAGAGTCAGTCGCCGCCCATTTAAAGATCCGCTCACGCCTGACACGCTAGATCGTTCCACCCACTCGTCGGGTCCCAAGTGGGTTCGTTCGAGGCTCGGGCGGAAGTCGGTGGATTCGCTCCCGTGCGACATCCAAGAGCCGTCGCAGGTACCGCGACCGCAGCGATGAGGGGCGTTCTCACAGCCTTAGTCTACTGAGGGATCACTTGGTCCTGGGATGCAGAGCGGACGGCGGCTTCCCGTGGGCGGTGTTCGCGGTTCTCGAATAGATTCCGGAGCCATGGATTCCCACTACGACATGGTCATGGCGGCCCGCGAGAAGGCGGACGACGCGCCGAAGCTGTACTTCGCCTACTCCACCATCCTCGACCGCGAGGCGTTCCTGGAGTGGCGGGCGCAGCACAGCTACGAGTTCTTCGATCTCCCCGAGGGGCGACTCGCCGAGGCGATCGATGTAGGCTTGGTCTACGACTTCCCGTCTCGCTGGTGGGGCGGTCGGGTGGCAGGACTCGTCGACCAGCCGGGAACGTCGGTCTTCGGGCGCCTCTTCGAGATTGCCGGCAAGGACTGGCCGGTCATCCAGCACAAGGAAGGCGCGGTCACCGGGATGTGCGTGGAGCGTCCGGTGCGCGTACGTGTCGCGGGTAAGGAGTTGGAGGCGTTCGCATTCACCACCAACCCGCGCCGGGCAAGCAGCGATGGACCGGTCAGCGCGCGCTTTGTGGAAGCCTTGGTCCGCGGCGCACAGAGCGCGGGGCTTCCGCCGGACTACGTGGCCCGGTTGAGCGCCGAGGCTAAGTAGAGACGGGCCCGCCGACATAGGGGGCCGACCGAGGTTGCGTGCGCCCTCGCGGCTCCCCACCTATTGCGGGAGATGGCACCAGCGTTGGAAGTGGAGCACCTCTCGGTCACGCTCGGGGGCAGGGTCGTGTTGCGCGACCTGAGCTTCCAGATCCCGGAAGGCTCGTCCCTGCTCGTCATCGGCCCGAACGGCTCGGGGAAGACGGTGCTGTTCCGGACGCTGATCGGCGTCCTCCCGCACGAGGGCACTGTCCGCTGGGCGCCGGGATCCCGGCTCGGCTACGTGCCCCAGAAGCTCGACCTCGAGCGGGATCTCCCGATTCGCGGGTTGGATGTCTTGCGTGCGAAAGCCGCGGTGGCGCACGTCGGAGAAGGGGAGATTTCAGCGGCACTCGAGGACATCGGGCTTGGGACCGAGCTCGCCCACGGCACGGTGGCCGCGCTCTCCGGTGGCCAGTTCCAGCGGCTGCTCATCGCGTCGGCGCTGCTGGGCAACCCGAACGTCCTGTTGTTCGACGAACCGACCGCCGGCGTCGACGAACCGGGCCAGGAGCGGGTCTACGAGGTCGTCGAACGCCTGCATCGCGATAACCACACGACCCTGCTGATGATCTCTCACGATCTCAGCGTGGTGTTCCGCCACGCGGACCGGGTGCTCTGTCTGGCCCGGCAGCAGGCCTGGTTCGGGCCGCCTCGCGAGATCCTCACCCCCGAGCTGCTCGAGGAGGTCTATCAGGCTCCGGTGAGGTTCCACGTCCATGAGCCTCGCTGACGCTGGCGCCCTGGCCCTCTCGATCCTGATGGCCTCGGCAGCGGGGCTCGTCGGGTGCTTCGCCTTGATGCGGCGTATGACGCTCGCTGCAGACGCCATCTCTCACGTCGCATTGCCGGGGATCGGCCTGGCTCTGGCGCTGCACCTCCCTCCGCTCCTGGGCGCGCTGGCGATGCTGTTCGTCGGCGCGTTCCTCATCTGGGGCCTGCAGAGCAAGACGCGGCTTCCTACCGAGACGATCGTCGGGGTGGTCTTCTCCGCCGCGCTCGCCATCGGCAGCATGATCACCTCGGGCGAGGAGCTCATCGACGCGCTGCTCGGGCAACCGGGAACGCTGCCGCTGTGGGAAGCGGGCCTCGCGTGCGTCGCCACTGTGGCGGTGATCGCCTTCATCCTCACCCAGAAGGGGACGATGGTGCTCTCGCTCCTGTCGAGGGACGTCGCCCACGCGGCCGGTGTGAAGGTCGCGCGGCTGGATCTCCTGTATCTGCTGGGGTTCGCGCTGACCGTGGCGCTCGGGTTGCGCTTCCTCGGCGTGTTGCTCATGGGCGCGCTGATCATCATCCCTGCGGCGACGGCCCGAAGGTTGGCGCGTGGGCTCGACCAGATGCTGGCGCTCGCCGTCGCCTTCTCGGTGGTCTCCACCGTTGCAGGTATCTACGTGGGCAGGTGGTTCGACGTGCAGACCGGACCTCCGATCGTCGTCATCGCAGCGGGGCTCTTCCTGCTCTCTCTGCTCGTGCGTCCACGCGCGACTTGAACGTCGGAGGGCGGCCTGGCGACGGCTCCGGGCGCTGATGTCGCCTACTCCGGCGTGAACCACAGCACGGACAACGGGGGCAGGGTGATCTGCGCCGAGGCGTCCTGACGATCCCAGGGCTGCTCCTCGGTCTCAATCCGGCCCATGTTCCCCATGCCGCTGCCGCCGTATTCGCTGGCGTCGGTGTTCATGCGCTCGATGTAGCCGCCCACCCGGGGGAACCCGACGCGGTAGCCCTGGCGCGGCTCCGGGGAAAGGTTCGCCACGCACACGGCATGGCGGTCCCCGTGCTTCGACCACCGCACGAACGCCAGTACGTTCATGTTCGCGTTGTCGGGCTGGAGCCACTGGAACCCGCCCGGGTGGAAGTCCTGCTCCCAGAGCGCGCGCTCCTGCTTGTAGGCGCGGTTCAGGTCGGCGACCAGCGACTGCACGCCGGCGTGTCCCCAGTGATGGGTCTGGTCCCATTGGAGGCTGGTCGACTCGCTCCACTCCGGGCCCTGGCCGAACTCTCCGCCCATGAACAGGAGCTTCTTGCCGGGGTGCGCCCACATCCAGCCGTACAGCGCGCGGAGGTTGGCGAACTTCTGCCACTCGTCCCCCGGCATCTTCCCGAGCAGCGAGCCCTTTCCGTGGACCACCTCGTCATGGCTCAGCGGGAGGATGAAGTTCTCGCTGAACGCGTACAGCAGTCCGAAGGTCATGTTGTTGTGGTGGAAGCGCCGGTAGATCGGGTCCTTGGATGCGTAGATCAGGGTGTCGTGCATCCAGCCCATGTTCCACTTGAAGTGGAACCC
>JBAWAM010001042.1:0-2826 GCA_049589315.1 Myxococcaceae bacterium | reverse complement strand
TTCCGGCGCGATCCGGAGCCGTCTTGCTGTCTCGTGAACAGATGATGCCGCCATTTCACGTCCACCGGCTCTGGCGCGGAAACCGTCACGCGGCGAGCTCGATAAATCTCAGTGACTCACCCATTCCGAAAGGTCCGACATGGATTTGAGAATCCCTGGGTTAAGCGACGTGAAGAAGGTGGTGGCGAACACCGTGAAGGGCGTGAAGGACACGGTCGTCGATAAAGCGAAGGACGTGAAGAACGCCGTCGTCGACACGACGAGCGACTCTTTCGAAGCCGTGAAGCACAATCCAGTCACGGACACGATCAAGAAGGCGGTCACTGACCCGAAGGACCTGGCCCGCGACACGGTCCAGGGTACCTTCAGGCTCGCGTACCAAGGCGTCAACAAGCTGCTGCCGGACGGCGCGGCGGATTTGTTCCTGAAGGGCGCCGAAACCGGCGTGGACATCATGGCGAAGGGCTCCGAGCTGGTCTTTGGAAAGGGCTCATCGCTCACGGACAGCCTGAAGACGCTGGGCCGAGTGGATCTCGAGGGAGCCACGCGCATGACCGACCCAGTGACTGGCCAGAAGCTGAAGGCCGACTGGCCCGGGCTCTGGGGGACCTGGCTCCTCGAGAAGAGGCCGCAACACCTCGGCACATGGGACAAGAACTCCGAAGGCATCGATCGCGTCACCATCCGCGACAACGAGTACACGGAGGACCTGGCCGGCCGTCCGCATCAGCAGAAGGTGACGGAGGAGTTCTTCAAGATGTATCCGAACCCGAAGCCGGGCGACGTGTTTCCGCCCCCGGGCGCCAGCGACGAGGTGATGGACAAGGCGCTGTACCGCTTCACGGGCCCCGGCACGGACGAGGCCAGCCCCGAGAAGTACACGGCGCTCGAGTGGTTCATCGGTTCGTACCGCACGCAGGTGACGTGCGTTGGCATCGACGAGAAGACCGGCAAGCCCAACCTCCAGTACGAGGTGGTCAACCTGTCGCATTTCGAGTCCGGCACCCGCGTGCCGGCGAGCTTCCAGGAGAAGGGCCTGCCTCCCGCGCTCGTCGACAATCGCGGACGCGAATCCGGCCTGGGCCTCGGCGGCAGCTTCGAACAGCGATACGTGTGGACCGGCAAGGCGGTGAATAACCCCAACGCGCACATGACGTCCTGAGTCGATGAGGGCGCCCTCTCGCGGCTCATCGGACTGCTGGTGACCTTCGACCCGCCGCGCACCGATGAGTTTCTTCTTCGCCCGACGTCTAACGGAAGAACGCGACCTTCCACCGAAGGAGGAACCACATGAACCAGGCGACCACCCGCACCTTGAACGTCCCCGGTGCCGTGCTGACCTACGATGTGCGGACGAACGATTCGAGCATGGCCCCGGCCCTGCTGATGATCGGGTCGCCGATGGCCGCCGCGGGCTTCGCTACCCTGGCGCGGCACTTCACCGATCGCACGGTCGTCACCTACGATCCGCGTGGGGTGGAGCGGAGCACGAAGGTCGAAACGACTGCCGAGTCGACTCCCGACGACCATGCTGATGACCTTCATCGGCTGATCGCCGCGCTCGGTGCCGGGGCGGTAGACATCTTCGCGAGCAGCGGCGGTGCCGTGAACGCGCTCGCGCTGATGGCTCGCAACCCCGAGCAGGTCCGAACGCTCGTTGCGCACGAGCCGCCCGCCACCCAGGCCCTTCCCGATCGCGACGTGGCCCTCGCCGTGTGCCGCGCCATCCACGCGACGTACCGGCGCAGCGGATGGGGTGCGGCGATGGCGCATTTCATCGCGGTGGTCGGCCACAAGGGCCCGTTCACGCGCGAGTACCTCGATCAGCGGCCGCCGGATCCCGCGGCGTTCGGGCTCCCGACGCAAGACGACGGTTCACGCAATGATCCGATGCTCGGGCACAACCTGATCTCGTGCACTCACTACCAGCATGACTTTGACGCACTGAAGGCGGTGTCGCCCCGCATCGTCATCGGGGTCGGGGCCGAATCCGAAGGCGAGATGGCAAGCCGCGCGGCGCATGCGGTGGCCAGGCAGCTGGGGTTGACGCCCGTCACGTTTCCGAGCAACCACGGCGGGTTCCTCGGCGGCGAGTACGGCCAGACCGGTAACCCAGACGACTTCGCCGCCACGCTGCGGGAAGTCCTCACGCCCGCCCAACGCGCCTCAGGCTATTCAACGAGGGACCATGCGTAAGAACTCGATGCTCCTCGCCGTCGCCGTCATCGCCGCATGCGGCGCCCCGTCAGTGTCCGTTCCGGTGGATGTCCCGCACTCCGATGCTGGAACCGCGGACGCTGGAGAACTCGACGCTGGGGAACTTGACGCCGGAGTCGTGGATGCCGGGGGAGCAGATGCGGGTGAAGTCGATGCCGGCACCATCCTCGCTGACTTCACGCTCGAGGGGAGTCGTCTGGGGGACGTCGGCGCGGTCGGCAAGCGGATCAGGGCCATCGTGGAGCGGGAGAGCGACGGGGCTCGCGTCGGCGCGCTCGATGAGCCGATCTCCGCGGGATACGAAACCTTCCGCATCGCCGGGATCATCGCCCTCGGCGAAAGCTACACGGTCCGCTGGTACATCGACCTCGACGACGACTCCCAGTGCGACCCGCCGCCTCCCGTCGGGGACGACTTCGGCTTCCAGCGCACCGGGCTATACGGCACCGAGAGCGGTCTGGAGGTGTTCTTTCACACGGGCTGGATGCTCGAGGACGTCTGCTCCAACTTTCCCTGATTTCGAGCGTGCGTTCGAAAGAGCCGATCCCACACGCGGGTGTAGAAGCCGAAGTTGTGTCGCTCGTCGGCGTGGTGGTCGGCGTGGAATTG
>JBAWAM010001041.1:0-3234 GCA_049589315.1 Myxococcaceae bacterium | reverse complement strand
CAGGAAGTACTCGACGTCGTTGAGCGGCTGCTCCCCAGCGCTTTCCGCTCCCTCCATCTGGGCCGGCTCCGCGGCGGAGGCAGCGGCAGACGCGGCAACAGAGAGAAGCAGCACGGCTCGCAGGAGTGAACGCGAAGGACTGAAATCGACGAACGCAAACATCGGAGTGCCCTCGGAGATCGAGGCTCTACGCAGCCGGCGCGCCTGGCTGAAGAACCAACGGTCGGTGCGACGGGGGCGGCTCACGTTCCGCTCCGGCGACGAGATGAACAGGAGTCGGTCTGGAGCCCAGCGGACAGCGGATATGGAAACGATGCTCGGCCAATGAGGCTCAAGGCTGTCCCCCCGGACATAGGGGACATCAGACGGGCGATCGGGAGAAAAGTCAAAATTCGAACGGATCCACAATCGCGGGTCCAGCGGTTGCAGTGCTGCCCGGGATGCCCCCTGAACCGAGTCTCGAACACGCCTCCCGGATTGAACTGCTGACGAGGCGCCTCAAGATCGCGGCACATCAGACACGCCGGGTCGCGGCCTGGTGGACGCACTCCCGGGCGTTTCCAAGGCCCACCCGCGCGGACGCAGCGCTGCCGCAGCTCGTCACCTCGGCGCGGATCCCCCTCGCGTCGACCTCGCCGGATGCGCACCCGGTCTTCGAGGCCGGCAAGCGGCACAACGTCGCGCTCGCGGCTCCAGCGTTTCACGGGCTCGTCATCTCAGCCGAGCGGCCGTTCTCCTTCTGGCGGACGCTGGGCCGGGTCACCGAAGCAGCCGGCTATCGCCACGGGATGGAGCTGGCCGGCGGATGCATCGTCCCGGCGATCGGTGGAGGGCTGTGTCTGTTGGCGCGCGCGCTGTTCCAGGCAGCGCTGTACTCGGACCTGCGCATTCTCGAGCGACACGGGCACTCGATGATCGCGGTCCTCCCTCCGCCGGGCGTGCCGTGGGGAGTCGACGCCACCCTCCTCTGGCCCTATGTCGATCTCCGCTTCGCCCCGCGCGAGGGCCAGGTCCGCCTGGGCGTCCGGGTGCGCAACGACGCGCTGATCGTCACCGTCACCGCCGACAAGCCGCTCGAGCACCGCGTCGTCCTCCGCGCCCTTGACGAGCGGGAGACGCGCGAGCGCGACGGTCTCATCCGGCACAATCGCATCGAGCGCCGCCTGCTCGATGCACGCGATCAGGTGGTCGCTTCGGAGATCGTGGCGACGAATCGGTCGCGCGTTCTGGACGAATCCAGGCAGCGACGGAGCTGCCTCACCTGCAACGAGGACGGCTGTCACGCTCGAGTCGAGGTGCCCGCGTGAAGCGCATCATCGTCGCGCCCGAACCCGCCGCCTGGCTGACCCACCTGCTCGCCGACAGCGCTGCGATGCGGGACACGGTGGTCTTCGCGCCGTGGGCACTTCCGAAGCTCCCGCTCCCGCCGTGGGTCCCCGCGCGCGTGTCGTCTGCGCTCCACCGACGCGAGGTGCAGCATTGCGCCGTGCGATCGGTACCCGGGTTCACGCTCCTCGACGCGGCGCTCAGGAGGATGGACTCGGCGCGGGCGCTCGCGTGGCGACTTCGTCAGCGGGTCCTGCTCGATGCCCTCGTGGCGACGGCGGTGGACGATGACGTACGCGAGATCGTCGCGCCCTCGCTCTCCGCGCTCCGCACCTTCGCGGCCGCTCCCCGTGCCGAGCGCATCCTGATCGAGGACCTGCCCGGGCTTCGCCAGCTTCATGCGGATCTCGACGCGGCGGCACGCGCGCTCCCCGAAGGCAGGTTTCTCCGGAACTACCGCGCGAGCGACACGCACCTCGTTCGGCAGGAGCAGGAGTACGTGCTCGCGACCAGGGTGAAGGTCCGCGGCAGGTGGGCGCAGCAGCGTGCAATTCGAGCCGGCGCCTCGCGGACGAACCTCGAAGTCCTGGACCTGCCTGCCGCGTCGCGCGGCCCAGCGTTGAGACACGATCCCTCGTCGCGCTGCGTCCTGCTCGCCGGGAACACCGCTTCTCGCTTCGGACTCGAGATCGCCCTCGCCGCCCTCCGCGAGCTGCCGGAGCTCACGCTGTTGTGCCGTCCGGGCGAGGGATCGCAATCCGATGGCGTGAAGGATCCCCGTGTCGCGTTCCTTGATGGCTCACCGCTCCCGCCGGTGCGCGCGGTGATCGCGCCGTCCTGGGTGGAGAGCCTGCCGCCCGAGCTCACAGCCGCCGTCGACGCGGGCATTCCCATCATCGCCACGAGCCGGGCGCTCGGCTGGATTGAGCCGTCGCGAAGGACGGTCGTGGAGATCCCGCCCGGCGATGCGCGTGCGCTCGCGGCCGCACTGCGCATCCTGTCTGCAGAACCGCCCGCGGGGTCAGCAGGTCGCGGCAGCTGGCACGGCTGCTCTATCGACCGCCCCAGCCAATGTCGGGGTCGAAACGGAACGGATAGTTGATCTTCGTCCTCCTGTTGCCGCCGCGAGGCGCCGGGAACCTGGCGCCGACGATCTTGTCGAGCACACACGCCTCGAAGAAGGGTGATCGGAGCTCGGATTCCGGGATCTCGCCACTCACCACCTTGCCGTAATCGTCGACGGCCTCGATCTCGAAGATGACCCGGAACGATCCCCCGAGGGTGGGATCCAGCTTCAGCGCCGACTCGTAACACGCCCGGATTCCCGGCTTGATCTCCGCGATCGCCTTCCGGATGTCGTCCTTCTTGACGACGCCGCCAACGTCCTCGGGTTTCGGTGCAGCATCCTGGCCGCCTTCAGGCGTAGGCAGTGACCGCGGTGTCGCTTCGGGCGCGAACTCGGGCGTGCCCGCCGATGTCGCTACCGGGGCCTCCCAGCGGCGATTCTCCCGATCGGGCGTCGCGGAGTCGGGTGTGCCCTCCGACGTTGCGACCGCAGCTTCCCGGCGTCGGTCCTTCCGACCGGGCATCGCGGACTCGGGCGGGCCCTCCCACTTCGCAACCAGAGTTTCCGGGCGTCGATCCTCCCGATCGAGCATCGCTGCCGCTGGCCTGGGCTCGGGTCTGGCCTCGGGAAGCTCCGCCAGTGTCGGCGCTGCCGGAGGTTCGACGGCTTCGTCCCTCTGTTTCGGTGTTTCGACCTCGCGCGGCCAGAGAAACAGGACCAGCCCTGCGACAAGGATGCTGCCGAAAAGGACGAGTGCGTATCGGTTCATGCGTGGTGATTCTCTCTGAGCAGCGGGGACAAGCCAAACTGACCACTGCCAGTTCCGGTAACATCAACAAGGG
>JBAWAM010001040.1:0-7832 GCA_049589315.1 Myxococcaceae bacterium | reverse complement strand
GGGTTCGGTCGTCGCTTCGCCTGCCGCCGAGACGAGCGGCGCAACGGGAAACCCTCCTCCGCCACCGGGTGGCTCGCTCGGAGCATTCTCCCCGGGCGGGGGCGTCCGAGGATGCGGCGTCGGCGACCCGGGTACCGCATCCGGTCCGGTCTGCGGCGGCTGTGGGATCCCCGGCTGCTGAGGCCCGGCCCGCCCGAGATCGGCGGCGCGGCGCTTGTCCGCGTCGGGGCCGACGAGGAGGTCTACGTATTGCCACGAGAAGTCGTACCAGCGCACCGGCGACTTCAGGGCCCGTCGTGGGTACACGTACACCTGCGCTTCGGCGTCACCTATCGGCAGCAGAACGGCCCCGGCGACCAGCCCCACTCCCGCCAGGATCGCGACGCCTCGCCACCAGCTCCTGTTCATGGACGCGCACCTCATCGGAAGCAGGGTGTGTCGTGCCGGGCGTACAGGAAGCCCACGGCCCCGGCGCAGTGTCACGCGCCGTTGGTTTGCCATCATTCACGGGTGCCCTCCGTTCGCCATCATCGGATCACACCCTGGGCGTGTATCCATTGGTGCGACCTGCGAGAACCTGTTGGGAACCGGTCGAAGGGGTAAGATGCCCTCGTGAGCAGCGTCAACGTGATGGCCCGCGAGATCGCGGTGAAGATCGTCTTCTACGGACCCGGGTTGTCGGGGAAGACCACCTCCCTGAGGAAAATCCACGAGATGGTCCGCCCGGCGAACCGCGGCGAGATGATGTCGCTGGCGACGGAGGGCGATCGGACGCTGTTCTTCGACTTCCTCCCGGTGAAGGTGGAGCGCGTAGGCGACTGCGCGGTGCGGCTCGCCCTCTACACGGTGCCCGGCCAGGTCTTCTACAACGCCACCCGGAAGCTCGTGCTCCAGGGCGCCGACGGCGTGGTGTTCGTCGCCGACTCGCAGCCCCAGGCCATGGACCAGAACCTCGAGTCGATCCGGAATCTCGGAGAGAACCTCCAGGAGATGGGGCTCGACCTTGCCACGTTCCCCCACGTCATCCAGTACAACAAGCGCGACATCCCCAGCGCCCTGCCGGTGGAGGAGTTGAACAAGGCGCTCAACCGGTACAAGGCGCCGGATGTCGAATCCTGCGCGACCTCGGGTGGAGGCGTGCTCGACGTGCTCAAGACGATCACCCGGCTGGTGATCAAGGACCTGAAGACGAAGCGTGTCGTCCCTCCACCGCGTCGCCCAGAACCGTCGTCGACCCACTTCCCCGAGGACGAGGGGGCGGGCGCAGCCGGGCTCGAAGGGCAAATCCGCGAGCACCTCGCCAGCACCCCGACCGTGATGCACGACGCGCCGCTGGGCCCCGCCGCAGCGCTGGCTCCGACCGCACTCGTCGACTACGCGCGCGCCGCCGAAGACGCCTTCAGCAGGGGCGATGCTGGAGCGTGTATCCGCGCCTGCCAGGAGGCTGTCCGCCGAGGTCTCGCCTTCGCGGGGGAAGGCGCGCCTGCCCAGCAGGCGTTCCTGCTCGAGGTGCATGGGCCCGACCTGCTGCGACTCGATCAGCTCGCCTCCAGACCGGTCATCCGGACCGACGATGCCGCGTTCGGCCTGTTCGTCCTCATGCAGGTGCTCGCTCGCCTGGCCCAGGCGGGGCTGCCCACGCCGTCGCCCTGATACTGTGTATTCCGAATGCGGGTCGCGCTGCTGTTCATCGACGGCATCGGAGTGGGCCGGCCTGACCCGGATCACAATCCGCTCGCCCGGGGCGAGTACCTCTTGTCGCGCTTCGACGACGGCTCTGGCGCTCCACTGCCGGGCGGCGGCGCGTTCGTCGACGTGGATACGACCTTCGATGTCCCCGGTCGTCCCCAGAGCGCGAGCAACCAGACGGCGATCTTCACCGGCCTCCCTGCGCCGAGGCTGATCGGCCGGCACGTGCTCGGCTATCCGGATGCGCCGTTGCGCGAGCTGATCCTGTCGCACTCGGTGGTGAAGCGATTGGTGGCGTCGGGTCGGACCGCGACGTTCGCCAACGCGTACCCCGCGGGGTACCTGGACGCGCTGAAGCTGAGGCGGCGGCCATCGGAGAAACCGGACGTGGTGATCCCCGAACGCGCGCTGCGGCGGATCCGACCGTCCGCGACCACCCTCTCCATGTCCGCGGCCGACGTGGCGCTGCGCACGCTCGATGACGCGCGAAGCGACCGGGCGCTGACCAACTGCATCGACGGCGTACGCGCCCGCGAACGGGGCTTCTCCGTCCCCGAGCGAACCCCCGAGGAGGCGGCGGAGATCCTCTGGTCGCTCGACGAGGACTTCGTGCTGTTCGAGCACTATCTGGCCGACGAGGCCGGACATGCCCAGGACGGCGACTGCGCGGATCAGGTCCTGGAGACTTTCGATCGCTTCGCGCGGGCGGTCGTGGCGAAGAGACCCGAAGGCGCGCACATCCTGGTGTGCAGCGACCACGGCAACGTGGAGGATCTCTCGACCCGGAGCCACACCCTGAACCGCGTTCCCGTCCTCTACTTCGGCCCCCGCCCCACCGATGTCGTCCCACACCTTCGGGACGTGGCCGACGTGGGGCGCGCGGTGCTGCGACTGATGGACCTGGACGAGCGAGACGAGGCCCGGACGTGACCGGTTCGGGCCTGGCGCGCGCTCTGGGCGTGGCGATGCTCGGGCTCGTGCTCGCGGGTTGTCAGGCGCACGTCCAGCGAGGGACGCACCGCACCCAGATCGACTCCCACGCGGGCCAGTTCGTGTTCGAGCACGACGAGGTCGATCACCCCTCCCGGGAGAAGGTCGCGCGCGCGATCGACAAGGCGTCGCCGGAGCTCGCCCGTTGGGGTGGCCTGCGAGAGCCCGTGCACGTGTACATCCTCCCGTCGCACCAGGCGCTCGAAGACGCCGTCCAGCGCCCGGACTACGACTGGCTCCGGGCCTGGGCGAAGTACGACCAGATCTTCCTACAGTCCCCGAGGACCTGGAGCGTGCTGGGCGCCTCGCAGTCGGACGTCGACGAGCTCGTCCTCCACGAGCTGACCCACATCGTGATGTACCAGCAGGCAGCGAACCGGACCCACTGGTCGAGGAAGGGAATCCCGCTCTGGTTCCGCGAAGGGATGGCCTCCTTCACAGCGAACCAGGGCTACCGCTGGCCGTCCCTGGAGGACCTCGCGAGGTTCCTCCACCGGAACCCGGACACGCACCCGATCGCGAATCCGGAGCCGCTCTACCGGGGCGAAAGTGCCATCGTGTACGGCGCGGCCCACCACGCGTTCGCGTTCCTGGTGAGACGCTACGGCGAGGACGAGGTGCGAGAGATCCTTCGCGCGATGAGGGAGGAGGAGCTCGATTTCCGGGGTGCATTCGAGCAGACCACCGGCGTGACCCACGATGCGTTCGTCGAGGACTTCACCCGATATGTGCGGCTGCGCGGATTCCGCGGCGGCCGGTTGCGGATGCACCGCGCAAGTCCCGTGGAGGTGAAGCCGAAAGGCCCCGCCGTGCCGCGGGTCCAGCCGGAATCCTCCCCCGCCCCCGAGCGGTGAAGCTCAGTTCTGGTTCGAAATCGTTGCCGACGCGAGGCGTCATTCCGGCCCTGCAGAGTAGAACAGAACGCGAAAATAGATCCTTCGCGCGGGTGGATCGTTGAACGGGACAGGAGGCTTCGCATGCGCCTGAACCGTCTCGCTGCACCATCGCTGCTCGCAGGGATGCTCCTGTTCTTCACCACCAGCCACGCCGCCGGGCTCCAGGGTCGCTCCGGTGACTACGAAGTCCAGGTGCTCACACCTGCGACACCGGCTCGCACCTTCACGCACCGCGGCGACACCTGGGTACTCGGCCAGCTCGGCGAGCGCTACGTGATCCGCATCATCAACCACACCAATCGACGCGTCGAAGCCGTCGCCTCGGTCGACGGGCGCGACGTCCTCGATGGAAAGCCCGCCGACTTCGTCCACAAGCGCGGCTATCTCATTCCGGCCCACGGGCACCTGGACATCGACGGCTTTCGCATCTCCCAGGCGGAGGTCGCGGCGTTCCGCTTCTCGCGCGTGAAGGATTCCTACGCGGCGCGGATGGGCGAAGCGGGCAACGTCGGCGTGATCGGGGTCGCCCTCTTCCCCGAGAGATATGTGCCGCCGCCACGTCCGCGTGAACACATCATCTCGAAGAAGCGTTCCGAGGCAGCGCCGCCAGCGTCTGCGGGAGCTCCCGCGGCCCCCGGTGCGCGCGACCACGCCAGGTCGGAGGAGCGACCGGGGCTCGGCACCGAGTTCGGCGAGGCGGTCGAGTCGCGCGTGCAAACCGTGGAGTTCATGCGCGCAGACCCGACCCGACCTGCGGTCGTGCTCGGCCTTCGCTACAACGATCGCAAGGGTCTCATCGCCCAGGGCATCGAGGTCGATGGTTCCTGCAAGCCAGACGATGCCGAGCTTCGTCGCACCGCGTCGCCCTTCCCGGACTCGCAGTACGCCCTGCCGCCCCCGGGCTGGACCCGGTAGGGCGGTTGGCGCGGATTCCGGCCGCTCCGTGGACGCGGCCTACGGGCAGCTGGTGACCTTCTTCCAGTTGTTCGTCCCCTGCTGGAGCAGCGAGGTGGCCGCCGTACCCATGCCGAGATAGTCGTTCGAGCCGTTGGCGTAGTAGAGCACGCTGTACTTCAATGTTGCTCGGCCCGCCGCGGCGTGCGCCGTGTTCGCCGCAGTGAAGCAACTGGCGCTGCTCAACGTGAACGAGCGCCACTCCGACGACGCGCTGGTCAGGCCGGCTGCGTCCCTGGCGCGAATCCGCACGCGGTGCTGCCCAGCGCCGAGGGTGCCGTTGCCGTGGCTCCAGGAGGTGGTGCCGGTGGCGGCGATCCACGGGCCGAACTCGTCGTCGTACTGGAGTTCGACCGTCGTCAGGTCGTTGTCGGCGTCGGAGGCCGTGCCCGAGACAGTGACCGTGAGGCCGCTGGTCGCCACCTGAACGGAGCCGAGGGTGGGCGCCGCGCCGACGACGAACTCCTTCGAGCAGTATCCGTAATCACCACGGGTGTCAGCGACGCGGATCCGGGCGGTATAGCGACCGGCCGGCGGGTTGACTTCCGCGGCCATCGCAAAGAACTCCTCACCGCCGAAATACATCATCTGCAGCCACGTACCGTGGTCGACCAGGAAGGACTCGAGGGTGACGACGTCGTTGTTGCGGTCGGTGACGGTACCGGTGACGAGGGGATAGCCGTTCGTCATGTCGACGCTGTTGATGATGCAGACCGGCGGTTCCGGCGCAAACACCTCGAAGGAGAAGGGTTCGCCAGACTCACCACGCAGGCCGGCGGTATCCACGCCGCGGGCGCGCACGGTATGAGCGCCGACGGCCAGGCCGGTCCGCGTCTCCTGCCACTGGCCGTTGGCCGCATTGATGAGGCTGAAGTACGTGACCGGCTGCCACTGGCCGTTTCCGTCGAACTCCACTTCGACCCCGGCCAGGTCGCCGTCGACGTCCTCGACGCTGCCGCTCAGGTTGATGGCGTCGGCTGACTGATTCATCTGCGTGACGACCACCGTGGGCGCGTGGTTGACGCCGACCTCGACCTCGAACGGCCCGCACACGCCGGTGAGACCGGTTTCGTCGGTCACCCGCGCCATGACGGAATGGATGCCGTGCGCCAGATCGTTGGGCTGATCGCTCAGGCGCAGCGTCCACTCCCAGTTGACGAAGGCCTTCCGCCATGCGCCGCCGTCCAGGCTGACGTCCACCCGCAGCTGCCCACCGTCCTGATCGGAGAGCCCGCCCCACGCCGCGTAGTAACCCGCGCTGTCGCGGTGGACCCGATCGATCGTGCAGGTGGGCGGACGCGGTCCTTCCGCGATGAACTGGAACGGCCCGAAGGCGGTGACCCGGTTCCCCGCGTCCGTGGCCCGCAGCCGGTAGCTGTGCTGCCCCTGGGCCAGACCGTCGATGGCGTGGTGGAAGTTCCACTTCTGTGTAGCGGAATCGTCGAAGCGCTTGCCTACGCGCTGCCAGGTGCCAAGGGCGTCCACTTCGATCTCCACCCAGACCAGGTCTTTCTCGACGTCGTCGACGTAGCCGCTGATGCTGGTGCGTGCGCCGTCCGGAATGACCTGCACGTCACTGAAGACCGGAGCGTTCTGGGCGGGGCAGCTGGTTCCTTTGGCGAAGTATCCGACCGGGGTCTCCTTCAGCGTCACCTGGGTGTTGGCGAGCGTGCCGAGGTTCTCCTCTGAGCCGACCGCGTAATAAGTGGTGGTTTTCCACCAGGTGCCGCTGGTCACGGTATGGGCGCGGCCGGCGGTGACGTGCGCGCTGTTGCTGGCGGTGAACAGGCGGCAGTCCGCGCCCGGAACGGTCGGCGCGCGGCCGATCCTGACGGTCATCGCGCCCCCGCCGGGAGCAATGTTCGAGAAGAGGTATCCGGTGACCGTACCGTCAGCGGGATCGTTCGTATTCGGCGCGGTATCCGGCGCCAGGCGGTCGTTGTTGCCGGGATAGAAAAGATGGCTGGTGACGCTGCTCGTCCCGGCCCTGACGATCTCGAGGCCGACTCGGGTGTTGCTTTCGGAGAGCACGAAAACGCCGCTGTGCCCGGCCGGAACGTCGCGGCTGGTCAGCCCCAGGTCATAGCCCTCGATGCGCCGATGCTCCAACGCGAAGTAGCGTGCCGTCGCGTTGGGAAGGGTCGTGACCACCAGGTTGGGCGTGGCGCTCAGGCCACTGTGGAGGTTGTGCGTCGTGACGGCGTACATCGGATCGACATAGGTGGCGTCGATGAAACCGGCCTGCCACCTGGTGTGGGCACTCATCGCCACGGGGGTCTGGCCGCTCCAGGACTCGTTCGACTTCCTGCCCCAGTTGCCGGTCGACATCAGGTCCCAGTCAGCCAGGTTCGGATACAGGTCGGGAAGATTGAATGCGGAGTGGCCGATCTCGTGGGCGATGATGCCCAGGGTCGCGTCGTGGTCGCCGTGACGCTCGCCCCAGGCGAAATACCGACCACCGCTGTCACTCGCGACCCTGACGCCGTCGAGCACCCGGGCATCGGCCAGGTTCCAGCAGTGAGCCCAGATGCTTTTCTCATCGCCGTAGGCAGCTTCGCCGCCGGCTACAAGGAAGCCCAGCTGCAGCTCGGAACTGGAGACCCGTCCGTCGCTGTCGCTGTCGTAGGCCGAGAAGTCGACCCAGGCGTCGGTCAGCGTCAGCGCCTCGGCCAGGAAGACCCGCGTCATGTCCTGGTCGTTACGCGGACGGGGATGCGGGTAGTTCAAGCGCACGCGGACGAAACCGTCGTTGGCGGTACCTTCGGTCTCCGCGGCCGGCGCGAATCGCGCCTTACCGTAGGAAATCTGGTCGTAGTAGTGATTCAGCTGGCCCTCGGCGGTGCCGAAGATCTTCGCGCCCCAGGCGCTCGTCGGGCTGGTGATCTGGGTGTCCGAGAACTCCACCATCACGATCAGCGTCTTGAAGCTCTGCGGCCCCCTCGCAGTGGCGGAGAACCCGGGCGCCTTCGGCGCGCTGAGGGTGTGCTCGTGCACGCCTTCGTGCTTGACGCCCGCCTTCACCCGCTCGTTGGCGCTGATTTCATGGAGCGTCTCGTCGCTCACTGCGTCGGCCGCGGCGGCCGAAGGCGCAAAGCCGCTGCCCACCCGTAGGTTCGTGCTGACCAACGTGCGTTGACCGTTCTGCTCGCCCAGCGCGGCGTACTCGAAAGCACCCGTTTGCGGATTGCGGATGAACAGCCTGCCGTCGCTGGTGCGGTACCAACTGAACCACTCGTCACCGTGGAGCGTGCCGGTGATGACGGCTCCATCGGGCTGGGTGAAGGTCCGCGACGCGGGCACCGC
>JBAWAM010001039.1:0-5536 GCA_049589315.1 Myxococcaceae bacterium | reverse complement strand
CGCGCGCCGCGCTCTCCGGGTCGTTTCGCCGGAGGTGGAGCTCCGCGAGCTGCTGCATCGCGGCCGTCTGGAGATCGTTGCACCGGGGAGCGGCACAGACCGCGGCGGCTTTCTCGAAGGCGCGGACGGCCTCTCTGTGGGTGGCCTCGCTGGAGGCGAGCGCCCGCGCCCGGGCCAGGTGACCCCGGGCCACCATCCGATCGTCGTCGAGGCGGCGGTACTCGCGCTCGGCCGCGGCGAGACAGTCCGGGACCTTCCCCGACCTGGCGTCCTTCTCGGCCCGGCGCAGACAGGCGTCCGCTTCGGCGAGCGCCGCCGCCTGCTTCTTCCGCCGGGCCGCGTCCGGGGCGTGCTTCAGGTTCCGGTTGAACTGTTGCAGCGCCTTTCGTCGGCACGCGTCGGCCTGCTCCGGTCCACAGGCGCGCAGCCACTCCAGGGCGAGCTGCGCGATCGTCTCCTTCTGCTTCGAAGCGATCGCCGCCTCGACCTGAAGCTCCCGGGCGCGGCTCTCGTACGACGGTCCCAGCGATTTGGCCTGAGTCACGAGCGCCGCCGCGCCGGACACCGCATCTAGACTCCGCGCCTGGACCTGGGCCCGCACCTCCCGGGCCCCCTCGTCGAACGCTGCGCGTCGCGCTTCGAGCGGATCCGGCGGCGGCTCCCACGCCGGCACGTTGCCCGTCCCGTCAGACCATTCCTTCACAGGGGGCGAGGGCGCATCGAAGGCCGAAGCGAGCTCATCCTCGGAGGGCGGCTGATCCGCTGACGGCGATGCCGTCCGACCTTCGGGATCCAGGACCCCGACCGAAGTCGGTTCCCCGGCGCGACCGGAGTCGGAGGTCGCGCAGGAGAAGGACAGGCAGCCAACGACTGCAAAGAGCAGAAAGTGTCGTTTCAAGCTCCGAGAGCGTATCGCAGCTGGGCCAACGGTTGAGGATTCCACCTTCGATAAGAGAGTGGCTGACGAGCGCTCATCCGGGGCGCATGTAGGACGCCGTTTCCGGAGAGCGGCACATGAAGCACGTCCTGGTCGTGGACGACGACTTCGACATCTGTGATTCGGTCGAGCTTCTCCTGGAGCCCGAGTACAGGGTCTATCTGGCCTACAACGGCGTTCAGGCGCTCGAGCTGTTGGCGCTTCGGCGTGTGGATGCCGTCGTGCTGGACCTGATGATGCCGGTGATGGACGGCGAAACGTTCCTGCGGGAACTCCGCGCCAGGGGCATCGACGTTCCGGTGATCCTCACCTCTGCGTCGTATGACCTCGCCGCGCGCGCCCAGGGCGCCGGGGCCGTCGAGTGGTTCCAGAAGCCCTTTGATGGAAACGCCCTGCTCGCCGCGCTGTACCGTGCCCTCGACGGGTCCACGTGTAACGACACGTTACAACACGGCTGAGCAACCGCGTCAGTGAATCAGCGACAATGTGGGTGCTTTCCCTTCCCCGTAAGGATGCATCCCATGCCCGTCAACTCCGTCGATGCCTTGAAGAGTCGGTTCAACGCTGCGCTCCTCGACGGTCGGGTCACGACCCAGGAGTCGGACGACATCATCGCCCTGGTCAAGGACGGGGGCGGGGTCACCAACTCCGAGCGCCGGCAGGTCCGCGAACAGTTCATCCTCCACGGCGACAAGTTCGAGCCCGCCGCGAAGTCGAAGATGGACGCGTTCATCAGCAACGAGATTCCCAACCTGCTCATCGACGACGCGGTGGTGGTGGACGGCGGCGGCCGCAAGGATCTGCCCGACCCGGCGGTGCTCAAGGATGACGCCTCTACGGTGAAGTACGACTGGACCGCCGGCAACGTGTTCGTCGACGGCCCGACGCCGGGCGATGTGATCCAGGGCTACATCGGCAACTGCTACATGGTGGCCGGCTTCGCCTCGATCGCCTCCCAGCAGCCGGAGATCATCGAGAACGCCATCAAGGACAACGGCGACGGCACCTTCACGGTGAAGTTCTTCGAGACCTCGCGGTGGAGCCGCGAGCCGAAGACGGTGGAGATCACGGTCGACGGCCAGCTCCCCACCCGGTCTGGCGGGCTCCGGTACGGAAAGAACCGCGACAAGAACGAGCTGTGGGTGGGCATCTTCGAGAAGGCCTACGCCCAGTGGAAGGGCGGCTACGAGGAGATCGGCAACGGTGGCCAGACCGGCGCGGTGATGACGGCGCTCACTGGACGCCCCGACAGCTACACCTGGCTGTCCACCTCGAGCAGCCCCGACGCTGTGTTCAACGAGATCAAGGAAGCGCTCGACGCGAAGAAGGGCGTTGCGGCCGGAACCCACGGCGAGAGCCGGTCGGACCTCTACAAGGGCACCGGCGTGTACGCGAACCACGCGTACTCGATCCATTCGGTCGAGGAGCGGGACGGGAAGAAGTTCGTGGAGCTCCGCAATCCGTGGGGCGAGGTCGAGCCCTCGGGGAACGGCCCGGACGACGGGTTCTTCAAGTTGGAAATGGGGACGTTCCTCAAGCTGTACAGCGGTCTGTACGTCGCCTGATTTCCTGCAGTGTTGGGTGGGGTGGGCGGGTGCTCCAGGGGTGGGGCGCCCGCCTTTTTTTTTGAGTTCTTGAGCTCAGAGCGATCCGCAGAGGTCCGCGGCAGTGCGCACCTCCGCTTCCCGCGCACCCGGAAGCGTGGCACAGAGCAGGACCTCGCCTTCGACCCGACGAGCGCCGAGGGCGACGTTCCATCCGGTCGTCCCCGCCTGTTCCGGACGGACTCGGCCGACCCAGAGCGAGCCCTCGTCTTCGTCCTCGGAGTCGAGCGTCTCCACCCGAACCTGGGTGAGCTGGGAGGTGAAGACGTCCTTCAGCTCGTCGGATGAGGGGAGGTCTGCTGCCGAGGTGGAGCGTGCGATGCGGAGCACCGCGCGTCCCGGCGGACCGACGAGGAGCTCATCATGAGCATCGACTTCGGCGGTCCAGCCTGCCGGGAGCTGAAGCCTCAGCCCCCGGGCGCCGGCAGAGGTTGTGGCAGCGCCACCGTCGCGCGACCCGGCTTTCTCCGGGCAACCCGCGAGGAGGAGCACCGCTGCTGCCCCTGCCAGACAGCGCCGCACGACTACTTCTTCGCGGACTCGATCGGGGTGGGCGGAGCAGCGGCACCCTTGGTGAGGTTCTCCATCTTGCTCGAACCCTCGAAGGTACCGCCGCGCTCGATGGAGAGCGCCGGGGTCTCCACGTTGCCCTTGATGCGACCCGAGGCGTGGAGCTCCACGAGCTGCTGCGCCTTGATGTTGCCTTCGACGACGCCCTTCACGATCACCGTTCCGGCGGAGATCTCCGCCTGGACCTTCGCGCTCTGGCCGATGATGAGGGTGTCCTTCGTGTGGATCTGACCATTGAACTTGCCCTCGATGTGGACCTGTCCTTCGAAGGTCAGCTTTCCGTCGAACTCGCTGCCCTTGCCGATCAGCGTTTCGAGCACCTCACCACCGCTCCGTTGCACTCTGGTCTCCTCCCGCCGGGTCGTCACCGGCGCGGTCGTCGTGTTCGCCGTCTTAGGTTCTTCCGTCTTCCCGAATAGCGCCATTACCGCCCCTGCTTGCGGAACAACGTGAGCAGCCGATCCAGATCCTCATACGAGAAGAAGTCGATCTCCAGCGTCCCTTTTCCGCCGCCCTTCTCCTGCAAGCGGACCTTGGTGCCGAGCAACCGTTGGATCTCCTCCACCACCGCACGCTGCTGCGGGGTGGGCCCGGGCTTCTTCGCCGCCGCGCCCGAGTCCTTCCCTTCCTTGACGAGGCGCTCGGCGTCGCGGACGGAGAGCTTCTTGTCCTGGATGCGCCGCGCGAGCTCCACCATCTCCGGAATCCGCGGCAGACCGAGCAGCGCCCTCGCGTGACCCATGCTGATGGCGCCGTCGGCGAGCATGCCCTTCACCTCGTCGGGCAGGCCGAGGAGCCGGAGCGCGTTGGCCACCGTGGAACGCTCCTTCCCCACGCGCTGGCTCACCTGCTCCTGCGTCAGCTTGAACTCCTCGATCAGCCGGTGATAGCCCTCCGCCTCTTCGATCGGGTTGAGGTCCGCGCGCTGGAGGTTCTCGACCAGGGCGAGCTCGAAGGCTTCCGCTTCCGAGACCTCGCGAACGATCGCCGGGATCTCCTTCAGGCCCGCGAGCTGCGCCGCGCGCCATCGACGCTCACCGGCAATGAGCACGTAGCCCTGCCCGTCCTTGCGAACGAGCACCGGCTGGATGATGCCCTGCGCCTGGATCGACTCGGAGAGCTCCTTGAGCTTCGCCTCGTCGAAGGCCTTCCGGGGCTGTGCGCCGTCCCGGCGGATGGCTTCGATGGGGAGGCGGAGGACGCCCTTGTCCTTGAGCTCTCCCGAGACCGGAACCCCGCCCGACTGGGTGTTGTTGCCTCCGGCCTGGGGGATGAGGGCCGAAAGGCCCCGACCCAGGGCGCGCTTCTGCTGCGGCTGCTTGTCGCTGGTGATCATCTGACGGGCGCTCTACCTGAAGCTAGGCCACCTTGCGGGGCGGATTCCGGGTCTTCTCCCGGCGCATGATCTCGTTGCCGAGGGCCAGGTAACTCTCACAGCCCTTGGACTTGATGTCGTAGAGCAGGATCGGCTTGCCGAAGCTGGGGCACTCCGAGAGCCGCACGTTGCGGGGGACCACCGCCGCAAAGACCTGCTCCTTGAAGAAGCCCCGGACCTCATCCGCCACCTGATGGGCAATGTTCGCGCGTGCGTCGAACATGGTGAGGAGGATGCCCTCCATCTCCAGCTTCGGGTTCAGGCCCTGCTTCACCAGGTCCACCGTCTGGGTGAGCTGCGACAGACCCTCGAGCGCGTAGTACTCGCACTGGAGCGGGATGAGCACCGAGTCCGCAGCGGCCAGCGAGTTCAGGGTCAGCAGACCCAGCGACGGCGGGCAGTCGATGATGACGTAGTCGTACAGGTCGACCACCGGGGCCAGCGCTTCGCGGAGACGGAACTCGCGGCGGTCCTGGTTGACCAGCTCGACCTCGGCGCCGGTGAGATCCTGATTCGACGGGACCACCTTCAGGTACCGGAGCTCCGTCTCGTGAACCAGTTCGGAGACCGGGCGGCCATCGATGATCGCGTCATAGATGGTGCCATGGAGGTTGTCGCGCTTGAGGCCCAGGCCGCTGCCCGCGTTCCCCTGAGGATCCATGTCGACCAGGAGCGTCTTCCGTTCGGCAGACGCAAGGCTGGCGGCAAGGTTGATGGCGGTGGTGGTCTTACCCACGCCGCCCTTCTGATTCGAAATGCAGATGACTCGGCCCACGCTTCTCCCCACGACACCCGCTCGCGGCCGAATCCGCCCGCGGAGGCTTCGGGTGCTAACACGTCGTTCGGCCAACGTTCAAGACGAAGTCTGACCCGTTGGCGCCGGCTGCATATACCGCACGGGACTGACGTGATGTGGCAATACATGAGTGGCCGTTTTTCCGGGGCCGGTGCTGGTTGTGTCACGTGGAACAAGGGCGGCGGGATGGGGGTGGCATGAGGCTCTGCCGGGAGGGGCGCGACTGGGCGTAGGAGAGGAAAGCGGCCCGTTGG
>JBAWAM010001038.1:0-1960 GCA_049589315.1 Myxococcaceae bacterium | reverse complement strand
CCTCAAGCCCGACCGCTGGGTGCACGAAGCCAAGCTGGTGCCCTAGCGCGCCGCCCAAGAAAAAGGCCCCAGCGGGGCCTTTTTCTTTTCGATTCTGGAGCGGGCGATGGGAATCGAACCCACGTCTTGAGCTTGGGAAGCTCAGGTCCTGCCATTGAACGACGCCCGCGATCAGCCTGGGATTCTAGCGTGGAGCCGCTGTCTGCCCCCAAACGTCACAACGCCGCTGGGCATGGGCCTGGCGGTGCGGCGATCGGCGATGTCGAACCTGTGCGGCCCGCTCGGGTGATGACTTCGCGCAGATGATCAGCGAGCCGCGCCGGCGCGACAACTACAGTCCACCCATCGTCGCGTTCGGGAAGAACGGCAGGCTGCGGACGCGCTGGCCCGACAGGCGGAAGACCGCGTTGGCCAGTGCCGGAGCGAACGTGGGCACACCGAGTTCGCCGACGCCGCCAATGGGGACGCTGCGGTCGGTCACAGAAGGACGCGGCATCAAGGTGACGCGCACCTGGGGCATCTCCTGCAGTCGAATCATCCGGTTGACATTGAAGTTCTTCCGCTGCGCGGCCCCATTGCTGAAAGTCTGCTGCCCATACAGCGCTGCGTTCAGTCCATGGACGACCCCTCCGATGATCTGCGCTTCCACGTTCGCGGGATTGACCGTGAGGTAGCTGTCCACGGCAACCGACACGCGCCGCACCGTGAACGACGTGGCGCTGGTGCCGGAGACTTCGACAACGGCGGCCACGATCGTGTTGAATGCCGCACCGACTGCAATGCCGCGTGCCGTACCCGTCGGCGGCGTGTTGCCCCAGTTGCCCAGCGACGCTGCCGCATCCAGCACCGCAAGCCAGCGCGGATCGGTAAGCCTGGCACGACGGAACTGGAGCGGATCCTGCCCCGCCGCAGCGGCGAGTTCGTCGATCATCGATTCGACGACGAAGGTATTGATCGAGGCGCCGACCGAACGCCAGAAACCCACCGGAACCGGTGACGGGTGGCTGACCCATTCGATGAGCCGGTTGGCGAAGGTGTAGGGCAGCCCCTGCGAGCACTCGTAGGCCTGGCTGTCGCCTTGCGCGCCAAGCGTGCTGCCGCGTTGCCCAAGGATCGACGGCGACACGTTCCGGTAGATCCAGCTGCTCACGTTCCCCGCGTTGTCCAGGCCGGCGCGCGCACGCACCAGCGCCATCGGCCGGTACTGGTCATGCGTGAAATCCTCCTCGCGCGGCCACACCAGCTGAACCGGCCGCTTGAGCGCCATGCCGACCTGCACCGCCTGTCCGACGAAGTCGTTTTACGCCTTCCGGCCCAGGCCGCCCCCGAGCAGCGTGGTGTGAATCGTTACCTGATCGGCTCGCAGGCCCGTCATCAACACGGTCAGTGCCAGGGCCGACTTGGCGACCTGCGTGGGCGCATAGACGTCGCAGCGCACGCCGGGCACGTAGTCGACCGTGCAGTTGAGCACCTCCAGGCAGGCATGGGACGCATAGGGCAGCGTGTAGGTCGCATCCAGCACCTGGGTGCTCAGCCCCGACAGCGCCGATACTGCGTCGCCGACGCTCTCCACGGTGTAGAGGGTGCCGGGCGGGTTCGCGCCGCCGGCCGCATACCGGGGCGCATCGAGCGCAAGCGCCTGCGCATGGGAAAGGAATTGGGCGCTGTTGAGCGACGCCGCGTTCGCCGGCAGGGTCCAGTTCACCGTCAGGCGCTTGGCTGCCTGCATCGCGTCCCAGCTGGTGGCGGCCACGACCGCCACCGCGTTGACATTGCCGACCACATTGCCGCCGCGTCCGTTGAGCGGCGGGACGCTGACCGGTATCACTGCGATCGCACCAGCCGGCGTGGACGGGGTCGCCGCCAGCGTTCCGCCCACGGTGGGGCAATGCTTGATCGCCGCATAGACCATGTTCGGCAGGCGCGTGTCGATTCCGTATTTCGCGCTGCCGTCCACCTT
>JBAWAM010001037.1:0-5570 GCA_049589315.1 Myxococcaceae bacterium | reverse complement strand
CCACGGTCCCCGCCGCCGGCTGCGCCAGCAACGAGAGCTGCGCCTGGGCGTGGAGCTGCCACGCGCGGCGCCCGTCCACCGTGCACTCGCTGCGAAGCTCGAACCCGTAGCCCTGCTCGCTGCGCCGCAACCGGGCCCGCATCTCCCGCGGACCCTCTTCGTCGGCGACCGCGAGCGGCCGGATGAAGAGCAGGTCCTTGATCTCGAACGCGCGCTGCTCGTTCAGCGCGCGCAGCGCCTCGGCCGCGAACTCCAGATAGCCGGTGCCCGGCACCAGTGCGTGGCCTTCGGCCGTGCGGTGATCGTCCAGCAGCCAGTGCGTCCGGGGATGCAGCGGACCGGCCAGCACCGCCGTGCCATCGCTCTCGCGCCCCAGCAACTCGAAGAAGTGCTGTCCCGCCTTCTCGAACGTCAGCTTCGGAGCGCCCCCACCCGTGCCGCCGATCGACGAGGCGGCCATGCCGACCTCGCTCCAGACGCCCCACTGCAGCGCGATCGCGCCCTTGTCCCCGCGGGCCGCCCGGCTGTGGGCGAAGGCGTTGAGGAACTCGTTCGCGGCCACGTAGTCGACCTGGCCCGGCGCCGCGAGCACGGTGCTGGTCGACGAGAACAGGACCAGGAAGTCGAGCTCGGCAGGCGGGAAGAGCGCGTCCAGGATTTCGGTCCCGTGCACCTTCGGCGCGAAGACCTCTTCGACCTGGGCGAGCGTCTTGGCCTGCAGGGGTGCATCGGCCACCACACCGGCGGCGTGAACGACCCCGTGGATCTTCCCGAACCGCGAGCGGGCTTCGCCCACCACGCGGGTCATGTCATCGAGGTTGGTGACGTCGGCCGACGCGACCATCACCTCCGCACCCAGCGCCTCGAGCGACTGGACCTGCCGGATGCGCCGGGAGGTCTCGTCCTCCGCCGGATGAGCGCCGCACCAGGCGCTCCAGTCCTCTCGGGGAGGGAGGCTGCGGCGCCCGACCAGCACCAGCCGCGCCCGGGCCTTTCGTGCGAGCTGCTCCGCCACCACGAGGCCGATGCCGCCCATGCCGCCGGTCACGAGGTACACGCCGCGGTCGCGCAGTCGGGGGACCACCTCTGCGGAGGCTGCGAGCGGCTTGCGCACGTGGTGCAGCGCGAAGCGCTTTCCCCGTCGGTACGCCGCGACCGCGTTCTGCGGCGGGGCCCGGAGCTCCTCCTCGAGCGACTCGGCGAGGAGGTCGTAGCCGTCCGACACCGCCTTGCGTCCAGCGAAGGGATCCACCAGCGCGCGGCGCAGACCGCCCGGGAAGAGCCGGTTCGACGGGGAAGGAAGCTGCACGTCGATGACCGTGCAGGTGACCCCGGGCAGCTCGCGCGGAAGGACCTTCGCCGGCCCCAGCACCATCGCCTTCTCGGGGTACGGCAGCAGCTCGTCGCCGAGGCGCTGCATTCCGCTCGACAGCACGAACATGCCCAGCGGCCGGGGCACGTTCTCGTCCGCCAGCGCCTGCGCGAGGAAGAAGAGGCTGTAGAACCCGCGCTCCTGGTTGCGGTGGAGGAAGCTCGAACCGGGGCGGAAGCTCTCGTCCGCCGTCACCAGCCACGCGTGGAGGATCCGGGTGGGGACGTTGGCCGACTTCACCAGATCACGGACCAGCGCGTCGTAGCCCTCGCGGCCGCGCTCGGGGGCCAGCAGGTATTCGTGGTCGCCCTGCTTCGCGTACGTGTCGCCCGGGCGCACGACGGTGACCGGGTGTCCCCGATCCCGCAGGCGCTGCACGAGCTTGTCGCCCAGGCCCGTGTCGTCGAGGAACACCAGCCAGCGGTGGGTCTCGTCGGTGGCCTCGCCATCCACGCCGATCTGCTTCCACACCGGCGCCCAACCCCACTCCTCCAGACTCCCGCTCCGGCGCAGTTCGACCTCTGCCGCCGCCGGCTGGTGCGCCCTCGGCTCGATGAAGTAGCGCTGGTGCTGGAACGCGTAGGTCGGCAGCGGGACGCGCTGCCGCTTCTCGCCCTTCCACAACAGCGCGTCGAGGTCCAGCTCGGCCCCGAGCGCCCACGCGCGCCCGAGCACCTCGACGAGAAAGGCCTGGTCGTCGATCCGCTCGTCGCGGTGGCGGAGGGTGGCGAGCACGGTCTGCACGTCGACCTTCGGGTGCTGCTTTGCCAGCGAGCCCAGCGTCTTGCCCGGGCCGACCTCGATGAAGATCCGGTTCTGCTCCTCGGCGAGCGTGCCCACCGCGTCGGTGAAGCGGACGGTCTGCCGGAAGTGGTCCACCCAGTAGGCGGGGCTGGTCGCCTGCGTCGACTCGATCCAGGTGCCGGTCAGGCACGACACGTACGGCCTCTGCGGCGCGCGCAGCTTCAGCGTCTCGAGGAACTGCCGGAAGCGGGGCAGCACGGGATCGAGGTGACGGGAGTGCGCGGCGATGTCGATCGGCGCGCGCCGCGCTTCGAGGCCCCGGCGCTGCAACTCGGCCTCGAAGGCCTTCACCGCCTCTTCGGTTCCGGACACCGAGCACAGGCCCGGCGCATTGTCGGCGGCGAGGTCCAGCTCGGCGGGAAGGATCCCACGCAGCTCCTCCTCCGCTAGTGGGACGCTGAGCATGGCGCCCTTCGCGACCTGGCCCAGCAGCTGACCGCGCAGCTTCACCAGCTCGAGCCCCTCCTCGAGCGAGAACACGTCGGCGAGGTGCGCCGCCGCGTATTCGCCCAGGCTGTGCCCGAGCATCGCCGCAGGCTCGATCCCCTTCGAGATCAGCAGCCGCGCCAGCGCCACGTCGACCAGGAAGATCGCCGGGAGCTGCAGGGTCGACCTCTCCAGCAGCTTCGACGCCTTCTCCAGATCCGGCTCGGTGAGCAGGAGCGCCCGCAGGTCTACGTCGAGCTTTCCGTGGAGGTACGCGAGCCCGCGATCGATCACCTCGCGGAACACCGGCTCGCTCGCGTACAGGCCGCGCGCCATCCCCGCGTACTGGGCCGCGCCGCCGGGGAAGAGGAAGACCACCGACGGGTCCTCCAGCACCGTATGCGTGAAGACCCGCTGGGGATCGTGGGTCTCGAGCCGCTCTGCCGCCTCGGCGTGCGAAGCAGCGACGATCACGCGGCGCCGCTCGAACGGCTTGCGACCGTTGAGCAGGGTCCACGCCACGTCGGCGAGCGGCTGCTCGGCATGGTCCCGCAGGTGCTGCCCGAGCTTCTTGCCGTAGTCGTCGAGCGCCTTGCGCGCCTTCGCGGAGAACGCGAGGAGCTGGTGGGGCCGCTTCGCTGTCGCCGAAGCAGCCCGCGCGGACGCCTCCTCCAGGACGATGTGCGCGTTGGTGCCGCCCACGCCCAGCGAGTTCACCGCAGCCCGCCGCGGCGTGGCGCCCGCCGACCAATCCGTCAGCTCGGCGTTGACCACGAAGGGGCTGTTGGCGAAGTCGATCGTCGGGTTCGGCTTCTCGAAGCCGAGGCTCGGTGGCATCTGCCGGTTCTCGAGAGCGAGCGTCGTCTTGATCAGGCTGACCACGCCGGCCGCGGTGTCGAGGTGCCCGATGTTGGTCTTCACCGAGCCGATGCGGCAGAAGCCCTTCTTGTCCGTGCTCCGCCGGAACGCCTCGGTCAGCGCCGCCACCTCGATCGGATCGCCCAGGTAGGTGCCGGTGCCGTGGGTCTCCACGTAGGAGATCGTGTCGGCCGGGATGTCGGCGAGCGCGTGTGCCTGCAGCATGCACGCGGCCTGGCCCTCCACGCTGGGCGCGAGGTACCCGACCTTGCTGGCGCCATCGTTGTTGATCGCGGTCGCCTTGATCACCGCGTGGATGTGGTCGCCGTCCTCGACCGCGTCGACCAGCCGGCGCAGCACCACCACGCCGACGCCGCTGCCGAAAACGGTTCCCTGGGCGCGGTGGTCGAAGGCGTGGCACTGGCCGTCCGGCGACAGCACCTCGCCCTCCTTGTAGATGTAGCCACGCCGGTGCGGCAGCTCGATGGTCACGCCGCCGGCGATCGCCAGGTCGCACTCGCGCGAGAGCAGCGCCTGCACCGCCTGGTGCACCGCCACCAGCGAGGTGGAGCAGGCGGTCTGCACGTTGACGCTCGGGCCCTTGAGATCGAGCAGGTACGAGAGCCGGGTGGACAGGAAGTCCTTGTCGTTGCCCGTGTGGCGGAGGAGGAACGTGCCCACGTCGCGCAGCAGGTCGGGGTGGCTGCACAGGTTGAAGTAGAAGTAGCTGCCCATTCCGCAGCCGGCGTAGACGGCGGTGGAGCCTTCGAGCTTGTCTGGCGGGTGCCCCGCGTTCTCCAGGGCCTCCCACGCGCACTCGAAGAAGTGCCGGTGCTGCGGATCCAGGATGGCGCTCTCCTTCGGGCTGAAGCCGAAGAACTCGCCGTCGAACATCTCCATGTCCGGCAGCGGCGCCCCCGCCTTCACGTAGTTCGGATGGCGCAGCGCCTCCGGCGATTCACCCGCCGCGCGCAGCTCCTCCTCGTTCCACGTCTCGATGGAGCAGACCCCGTCGCGGAGGTTGCGCCAGAACTCGTCGGTGTTCCGCGCCCCCGGGACGCGGACGGCCATCCCCACGATCGCGATGTCGTTCTCGTTGATCTCTGCAGCTGCCATCGTGCTTCCCCCCTCGACGCTTCCCGAGTGGACCCGCCTGGTTATCTACTTGTACTCGATCAGGTTGCGCTCTCTACCTCGCGCGCGGTCCAACCAGAACTTCAGTTGGCCCTGAAGGTGCGGAAGCTTGCCGACCACGATCGAGGTCGCGTAGGCCGGGTCCGGTCGCCGCCGGTACACCCTCCACCACAGGACCGGCCACAGCGGCCAGCTCACCGGGAGCGACCAGGCGACGTTGCTCACCACTTCCTTCACCGCGGTCCGCTCCGGAGAGCCGCCGTGGCGCTGGAGCGCTTCGGCATAGGCGTGACCGCTGCGCACGTTGCGCTTCCACCACTGGTCGAACCGGAGCATCGCAGCATCATGGAGGGTCATCTCGGCGTCGATCCGCCAGATCTCCCAACCCTTCTCCCGCATCCGGAAGCACAGGTCGGGCTCTTCACCCGCGATGAGCTCCGGCGCAAAGCCGCCGACCTGCTCGAACGCATCCACCCGCATGAGCGCGTCGCCTCCGCAGGCCGTTGCCAGACCCACCGGCGTGTCCCACTCGATGTCACAGAGGCGGTTGTAGACGCTCGCCTCGGGGAACCGCTCCCGACGCCGCCCGCACACCACCGCCGCGCGCGGATGCGCCTGCAGATGGGCGAGCGCAGTGCCGATCCAGCTCGCATCCAACTCACAGTCGCCATCGACGAACTGCACGAACTCGAGGTCGGGGACGAGCGACTTCAGCCGGGCGAAGCCTTCGTTCCGGGCGCGCGCCGCCGTGAACGGGCGGGACATGTCGAGCTCGACGACCTCGGTGCCTGCACCCCGGGCCCACCCGACGCTGCCGTCCGTGGAGCCCGAGTCCACGTAGACGAGTCGGGAGACCTGCTTCGTCGCCGATTCCAGGCACCGCCGCAGCCGCTCACCTTCGTTCCGACCAATGGCCACCAGACCGATGCTCACGGGCGCTCTCCCCCCGCGGCGCTCTTGCGGAGCGCAGCGCGCT
>JBAWAM010001036.1:0-9581 GCA_049589315.1 Myxococcaceae bacterium | reverse complement strand
CTGGGGATCGCCCGCGAGTACGTGGACGGGTATTCGCTGGGGCAGCTCCTACAGCGGCTCAACACGCGCGAGGTGTTCGTCCCCGCGCCGCTGGCGCTGTACGTCGTCCTGCAGGTGGCCGAGGCGGTGCTCCGGGCCCACGAGGTCGGCGTGACGCACGGTGCGATGACGCCAGGCAACGTGCTGATCGGTCGTGACGGTCGCGTGGGGATCGCCGACTTCGGAGCGCTCGAGGCGCTCCAGGCGGTCCCCGAGCTGCGCGCGTTCACCGGCAAGGGACGCAGCGCCTACCGCGCGCCGGAGGTCTCCGCCGGCGGACCTCCCACCGCCGCATCCGACGTCTATTCTGTGGGCGCCCTCGCGTACGAACTGCTGACGCTCCGCGAGCCCATCGCCGAGGAGCGCACGTTCAGCACGCGCCACGCGCCGCTGCCGCCGCCGTCGCGGCTGGACCGCCGGATCAATCCGCGGCTGGATGCGATCCTCTTGCGCGCGCTCGAACAGGCTCCCGCGCGACGGTTCCGTTCGTGCGCGGAGCTCTCGAACGCCCTGCGGAAGTTCCTGACGGCGAGCGGCGGGTTGCCGTCGCGCAGCGAGCTGGCGCGCGTCGTCGGCGACCTGTTCCCGAACGAGGTCCAACTCCACGCGAGCCCGCAGGTGCCGTTCTCGGAGCCGTTCGAGCTCCAGGCGGTGAACGGGGTCGACTTCGTTCCCGCGCAGCCGCCGACCGAGCCCTCCCGCGTCCTGGTCCCGCGGCCGTCCTTCAGTCGAGGCGCGATACCGGTGGTGGACGAGTCGTTCGAGACGATCGAGGCGCTTCCGGCCTTTGAAACGTTCGACTGGGAGGCACCGCCGGGCGAGGCTCCGTCGGGGCGGCGAGTCGCGTTCGGACCGTCGGCGTCAGAGCCCAGCGGCATCAGCCTGTCCGCGCGCAGTCGCGTTCGGGTGGCGGAGGACTTCGAGGCGGGCGTTTCCCCCAGACCTGCACGGGTCGCCCGCCCGAGGGAGAAGACGGTTGCGCCGGAACCCGTTCAGAACCCGCCCCTCGTCGTCGAGCCCGACAGGCCCACGCGGCGGATGGTCACCGAGGAGCGGCGGCTCTGGCACGGGTCGCTCCGCCGCCAGCGCTTCCTGGCGATCTCGCTGGGGATCGCGGCGGTCGGGGCGCTCTCGTTCGGACTGTACGTGTGGCGCTTCGGGCAGGTGGCACCGGTCGAGCGCCCACCCAGGGCGGTGGGTTTGCCGCGCGTCGAGCCGGTTCGCTCCGACGCGGTGCCCTCGGCCGAGGAGGAACTGTACCGGCCGCCGTCCGGCAGTGGCGCCTGGGTCGACCTCTCCTCGAACGTGCGAACGCGCGTGTACGTGGATGGCAGGCTCGCCGGGTCGACGCCGCTGAAGCGGCTGAAGGTGGCTCCCGGAGAGCGGACGCTGATGTTCGAGTCGATCGAAACAGGTGAGCGGAGGGCGTTCTCGCAGTACTTCCGCAAGGGGCAGACGGCCAGGGTGGAGGAGCGGTTCGCCAAAGCGCCGCGGAGATGAACGATGGAACGAACGCGCATCTTCGTGGTGGAGGACCAGCCGGCACTTCTGAAGAGTCTGGTGAAGGCGCTCGGGCTGTACCCGGAGCTGGAGATCGTCGGGACCTCGCGGGACGGCGAAGAAGCGTTCGAGATGATCGTCAGGGACCCGCCCCAGCTGGTCCTGCTGGACCTGGAGTTGCCCGGGCTCAATGGCATCGAGGTCACCCGCAGGGTGAAGCAGCGGGCGCCGGAGGTGGAGATCCTGATCCTCACCTCCTTCGACGACGAGCAGAAGGTCTACGAGGCCATTCAGGCCGGTGCGTCCGGGTACCTGGTGAAGCGGGTCGGTCCGGAGAAGATCCGCGGCGCCATCCGCGAAGTGATGGAGGGCGGAACGGTGCTGGAGCCGATCATCGCGAAGCGCTTCTGGAACTACTTCAACGCGATGAAGTCCGCGCAGGTGGAGCGGAAGCCCACTGCGGAGGACAACCCCTGGGGGCTGACCGCGACCGAGTTCGACATCCTCCAGTACGTGGCGCGGGGCCTGTCGAACGCGGAGGTCGGGAACGTGATGTCGATCGAGCGGCGCACGGTGCGCACCCACCTCTCGCACATCTATCGGAAGATGGGCGTCAACACGCATGTCGAAGCGGTGGTGCTCGCGGTGCGCGCAGGCGCGGTGGAGCTTTGAGGATGGTTCGTGCGTGGATGATGTGGGTCCTGCTCTTCGCCGGCGCAGCGTGGGGCGATTCCCCGATGCGGGTGCTCCACCGAACGCTGCAGATGGGAGACGGCGGTACGGTGAAGGTGTACCGCTATGTCCCCGTCGGCGGAGGGCGACTGAGAGCGCCGGTGCTGCTGGTGCCGGACCTCGGGTTTCGCCGGGACGTGTTCGATCTCGACGGCCGTGGGCTTGCGCCCTGGCTCACCTCGCGTGGGTTCGAGGTGTACGTGCTGGAGCCCGGGGCGGGGCGGGGGCTGGTCGACTTCGCGAGTCAGGATCTGCCCGCCGCGCTCTCGGTGATTCGTGAGCATCGTCAGGAGCCGGTGGACTTGATCGCCCACGGGTACGCCGGAACCCTCGCGCTGGCGGCCTGCTCGAAGGAACTGAAGGGAGAGGTCGGGCGGGTGGTGGCGCTGTCCACGCCCGTGTTGCCAGAGGTCCCCAACAAGCTCGCCGAGGCGGTGCTTGCACGCGGTGGAAGATTCACGCGGCTCTCCCTCGATCCCGCCGGCGCAGCCAGCTTCGACCTGTTGTTCGCGAAGCACGGACGGTTCGCGGGGCGGGTGCTTTCCGATCTGCGCTCGACCGGTGTGGTGGACCTGGGCGACGCAGCGGCGAAGGAGCTGCTCGGGTGGATGCGGTCCGGAGATCTTTCGCTGGGCGACGGAACCACGGTGAAGTCGCGGATGGCGGCGTTCGACCGGCCCACGCTGCTGTTCCTCGCCCTGCGCAACAACTGGGCGCACCCGGAGTTCGCCGCGCCCCTTCGGGAGCTCGCGGCGGGAGCGCCCGTGAAGCTTCGGTCGATGTCGCTGATGCAATACCACGCCGAGGACTACACCCACCTGTCGCTGCTTCAGGGCGATGGCGCGCCGGACGAGGTCTTCGAGCCCATCCGGGACTTCCTCACCGGGGAGGTGGAGCTGTGAGGCGCTCGTTTTTGCTGATGGCGCTTTTGACCGGGTGCGCGAGCTGGTACGCGCACCCACTCCCGGCAGAGGCGAAGACGCACCGCGCGCGCACGGCGGACGGATGGGAGCTCGAGCTGGTCCAGTACCTTCCGGAGGTTGATCCGACCGGGCGCCCAATCCTGCTGTGCGCCGGGATTTCGGCGAACGGCCGGCACATGGATCTCGACGAAGATCGCAGCCTGGCGCGCTGGTTCGCCGCCCGTGGCCGGGAGGTCTGGATCATGTCGATCCGCGGCACCGGCGGCTCCGATCGGGTGGACCCCTCGAAGGGGCGGCCTGGCGGGTACTCGTTCGACACCGTCTGGCAGCAGGACACCCGCGCAGCCGTCGCGTACGTCCGGGCGAACGCGGCGACGCCGGGGCTGGCGGCACGCGCGGTCCAGGAAGGGCGACCGGTTCCCGCCCACGTCGCGCGCCTGGCGAACGAGCGCGCGCCGCTGATCGACTACGTCGGCCACAGCATGGGCGGGATGCTCATGTACGCGTACCTGTCCCAGGGAGGAGAGGGGATCCACGCCGCAGCGACGCTGGGCAGTCCGACGCGGCTGGATTTCGGCGGGGAGATCGAGGCGAGCGCGGTGGCGACGACCGACGCGATCTTCGCGAAGGACGTGATCGCGCCCGTGGAGGGCGGCGCCCTGGTGTCGATGCCGCTGCAGGGACGCGTCGAGCTCCCCGTGGACCGCCTGGTCTACAACCCGGAGAACATCCCGCCCGAGACGTGGCGGCGGCTCGTGGCGATCGGCACCGGGGACATCTCCGGGGCGGTGTGGTTCCAGGTCGCGCAGCTGATGAGGACAGGGCGCTTCGAGAGTCTGGACGGGACGGTGGACTACCGGAGGGACATGTCCCGGATCCGGGTGCCGGTGCTGGTCGTCGCCGGAAAGGCCGATCGGCTCGCTTCGCCTCCGGCGGTGAAGGACGGCTTCCGCGCGCTCGGCGGGCCGAAGGAGTGGCTGCTGCTCGCCGAGGAGAACGGCGCCGTCGCCGACTACGGGCACGTGGACCTCATCGTTGGAACACGGGCCGACGAGGAGCTGTGGCCCCGGGTCCTCGACTTCTTCGAGCGTCAGGCGGGTGCCTCGCACTGATCGAAAGCGACGTTTCGCCATCTTCGACGTGCCGTCCGGCCATGCCGCGTGTATTTTGAACGGCTCGATGGCGACACGACGACTGACGACGAAGTCTGGACGAAATCTCCGCCGGCGCCCGGCAAAGGCCGCAAAGGCCGCGAATGGGTTGCTCGAGGTTCGCGAGGCGAAGCTGCCGAACGGGCTGTCGATCCGGCTCATCCCGAATCACGGCGTGCCGACCGTGAGCTACTACACCTTCTTCCGGGTGGGCTCGCGGAACGAGCGGCCGGGCGTCACCGGGATCAGCCACCTCTTCGAGCACATGATGTTCAACGGGGCGAAGAAGTACGGCCCCAAGGAGTTCGACCGGGTGCTCGAGTCGAACGGCGGCTACTCCAACGCGTACACGTCGTACGACATGACCGTGTACCACGAGGAGTTCGCGTCCGAGGCGCTGGAGACGGTCATCGACCTCGAGTCGGACCGCATGCGGTCGCTGACCATCTCGAACCGCACCCTTGCCAGCGAGCGCCAGGTCGTGATGGAGGAGCGCCGGGTCCGGGTCGACAACGAGATCATGGGACTGATGGACGAGGAGCTCGGGACGCTCGTCTACAAGGCGCACCCGTATCGCTGGCCGGTCATCGGCTGGATGCGCGACATCGAGAACATCAGCCGGCACGACTGCGAGGAGTATTTCCGCACCTACTACGCCCCGAACAACGCCACGATCTACGTCGCCGGCGACATCGATCCGGACCGGACGCTCAAGCTGATCAAGCGCTACTACGGGACCATCCGCCCGGGCCCCGCGCCCGCGCCGGTGGTGAACGCCGAGCCGGATCAACGCGGCGAACGCCGGGCGACGCTGCGGCAGCCCGCCCAGGCGCCGTCGCTGATGGTCGCCTACCGCGGACCCGCGGCGCGCGACGAGGAGACCTTCGCGCTGGACGTGGTGCAGTACGCCTTGAGCGTGGGCGAGGGGAGCCGGCTGGTGAAGCAGCTCGTCTACGGGCAGGAGCTGGCCGTGTCGGTGGGGATGGATTGGAGCTGGCGGATCGACCCGGGCACGGTGGTATTCCACCTCGAGCTCAAGCCGGACAGCGACCCGTCGAAGGTCGAGCAGGCCCTGTACGTCGAGCTCGAACGGATCGCCCAGGACGGCATCACCGAGCGTGAGCTGGAGAAGGCGAAGAACAACCTGCAGGCGCACCTGCTGCGCGAGCTGGTGACCAACAGCGGCCGCGCCAACACGCTGGGCACGTACGAGCTGCTGCTCGGCTCGTGGCGGGACGGGCTGGCGCTGGGCGAGAAGTACGCGGCGATCAGCCGGGAGCAGGTGCGGAAGGCAGCGGCGAAGTGCTTCGATCCGCTGCGCCGCTCGGTGGTGACGCTGCAGCCTTCTGCTGCGCTGGCGGAGGTCGAGGGATGACGGCGAAGGCGAAGGTACGGACGAAGGACACGGGCACCGGGGCGGTTCAGTTGCCGCCGTTCGAAGAGTTCACCACCGCCGGTGGGCTGCACGTCATCATCGCGCGGCGGGAGCCGATACCGCTGGTGTCGGTGCGCCTGATGCTCCGCGCGGGCGCTGCGGTGGACCCGGCGGGCAGAGCGGGTCTGGCGGACTTCAGCGCGCGGCTGCTGCGCCGGGGCACCTCCGGGATGACCGCCGACGAGATCAACGAGGCCGTCGAGTTCGTCGGCGCGGGGATCTCGGCGGGCGCGTCGGAGGACTTCTCTTCCGTGTGCCTGACGACGCCGGCCACCCATCTGGGCAGCATGCTGGATGTGCTGGGGCAGCTCGTGCAGGAGCCTGCGTTTGCTGACGCCGAGGTGGAGATCGCGCGGCGCCGCGTCCTGGCTCAGCTCGCGAACGAGCTCGACGATCCCGCGTACGTGGCGGACCGCGCGATGCAACGCGCGCTCTGGGGCGAGCACCCGTACGGGCACGACGTCGGCGGGATTCGAAAGGACGTGGAGCAGTACACCCGCGATGACGTCGTCGCCTTCCACAAGGATCGGTACGGCCCGAAGGGAGCGCTGCTGGTGATCGTGGGCGCCATCGATCCGACGGAGGCCCGTCGTGCGGTGGAGTCGGTCTTCGGCAGATGGCACGGTGGCCGGGAGATGGCCCCGCAGACCCCGACCCTGGAGACCGCGGCGGGGGCAGGCCGGGTGCTGCTGATCGACAAGCCGGATCAGACGCAGTCGCAGGTCCGCATCGGCTCTCTGGCCATGCGGCGCGGACACCCCGACTGGATCACGTCCTCGGTGATGAACATCACCCTCGGAGGCGGCTTCACCTCGCGCCTGGTGAACGAAATCCGCGTGAAGCGGGGCCTCTCCTACGGCGCCGGCAGCGGGTTCGACGGGATGCTCGCCGGCGGCTCCTTCCACGTGTCCACCTTCACCAAGACCGAGTCCACCTCGGAGATCATCGCGGTCGCCATGGACGAGCTTCGCAAGATGAAGGCGAAGGGTCCCACGCCGCGCGAGCTCGAGACGGCGAAGCGCTATCTGGCCGGCCTCTATCCGCTCCGGCTCGAGACGAACGAGTCGGTGGCCGCGGCCATTGCCGAGACGCGGCTGTACGGGCTGGGAGACGACTGGGTGTCCCTGTACCGCCAGCGGGTCTCGGAGGTGACGCGTCCCCGCGCTTCTGAGGTGGCTCGGCGCTACCTGCCCGCGGAGAATCCGGCAGTGGTCGTGGTGGGCAACGCCGCGAAGGTCCGCAAGCAGCTCAAGGGGCTGGGGCCGATCGAGGTCCGCTCCATCGCCGACGTCGAGTGAGCCCCATTCCCCTGCTGTACGCGCACGACGCGTTCGTCGCGGTGGACAAACCCGCCGGGGTCATAGTCATTCCAGGGCGCTCGGAGGAGAGCGGACCGTCCCTGCGCGAGCAGCTCGAGACACAGCTCGGCCGACCGGTATGGGTGGTTCACCGACTGGATCGGGACACCTCCGGCGTCCTGCTGTTCGCGCTGAACGCCCGCGCCCATAGGACCCTGTCCATGGCATTCGAAGCGGGCCGTGTGGAGAAGCGGTACCTCGCGCTCGCCCGCGGGGCGCTCGCCGAGGAACAGGATGTGCGCGTTCCCCTCGCGCCGGCCCGCCGAGGGCGGATGCGCCCGGCCCGAGCGGGCGAGAAGGATGTGAAGGAGGCACACACGCACGTGCGCCCCCTCGAGCGCTTCGGCCAACGCGCCACGCTGGTCGAAGCAACGCCATTCACCGGGCGAACGCACCAGATCCGGGTGCATCTGCTGGCGATCGGCCACCCGCTGCTGTTCGATCATCAGTACGGGCAGACCCGTCACGTCACCGCGACCGAACTCGGAGGCAGCGGTGACGAGGTGGTGCTGGCGCGGACCCCGCTGCACGCCTCGCGGCTTCGCCTGGAAGGGCTGGAGGCGATCCCCGACATGGAGCTCGAAGCTCCACTTCCGGGTGACATGGCGCGCGCCCTCGAGTTGCTGCGTTCGAGCGCGGCGACTACGGCCTGACGCGGAACATGTTCGACGTGCCGGTATGTTCGGCCGCGTCCTCGACGGTGATCACGATCTCCGATGCAGGCGCTTCGACGCTGACCCGCTCGGTCCGGACCCCGTTCACGAACGCACCGGTGACCTCGGGGGAGATCGTTCCCTTGCTCACCGAGAGGCGAACGACCCCGCTGAACTCCGCGGCCCGACCGCCCTCGCCGCGGAGGGTGATGTCGAACGGCTGCCCTCGCTTCTGCTCGGGGATGGTGTCGAAGACAAAGGCTTCGGGGAACCGGCCGGGGACGACCTTGAGCCCACCGACCAACGTCCCGCGGCGTCCGTCCGCGAGCGAGACCGTAACGTCATGAGCCCCCTGCGAAAGAGCGAAGGGCGGCACACCGGTGACAGCGCCGTCGGCCAGTGGCCCCGTCAGCGCGAGCGGCTGCTCACCCACGCTCACGGTCAACGCCGACCCGACGCTCGCGGTGTCCTCACCGTAGTCGACCGAGAAGGGGAGGACCGCGTCGATCTCCACCCGGAGCAGCGGCGCCTGACCCTCCTCGAACGAGGCCGGCTCGACCGCGCGAACCACCGGCTGTGGAAGCGACTGGCCGCAGCCCAGCGCGAGCGCGAAGGACACCAGCGGAAGAAGGTCGCGTCGGTTCAGGATCATGGCAGGCCCCACCTCGCGCCGAGCCCCAGCACGAACCCGCCCGGCGTGGCGACCAGATAGGGCGTCGTCAACCGGGTCCACTCGGCACGCAGATCGAGCAGCAGCTCCACCGAGGAGAGCCGATAGCTGCCCTGCGCCCCCAGGAACGCGTCGAAGCCGACGCCGCCTTCAGAGAAGTCGGGTTGGAACTGCGCGTCGACCGCGTGGGTGAACGGTACGGCGCCGACACCGGCGCGGGCATCGACCGCCCACGGCCCCCGGGAGAACACGCGGCCGCGGAGGGCAACGAAGAGGGGAAACGCGACGACGCGCGAGTCCATGCTCCCCAGCGCGTCGACGGACTGCGACAGCGCCGCGGTGCGCAATCCCACGCCGGCTTCGACCGATAGGCGCTCGCCCCAGAGAGGCAGCCGCCATGAGCCGCCGAGCTCGAGCGTGGGCCCGAGGTTCGCGCCGCCCGCCGCGAAGAAGCCGATCTGCCCCTGCAAGGCGAACCGACCGGACGGCGCCAGAGAGGTCGGCTCCGGCTCCCGGGTGACGCCGGGGGGCTGATGCATCACCACAGGCGCGCGAAGCCACTGCGCGTCGTTGTCCCTGACGCGTACCGAGAGGGCGATCTCCAATGCCCCCTCCTGCGGCACCACCCGGTACAGCGAGAGCTCTCGATCCGAGGGAAGCGGTTCGAGTCGGGCGCTCTCCGAGGTCACCGAGACCTCCGACGCGGGCACGTGCTCCGGCCGGGCGATGATCAGGTATCCGCCCTCCGCCGGGATGGCCTCGGTCGCCAGCGCGACGGCGACGGGGCGCGTGACCGGAACCTCCAGAGGGACCGCGCGCTGCGTCTGTTGGCCGCCGACCGTAGCCAGCACCAGGGCCTCGCGGACACCCGGGGGAACCTCGATCGGCACCCGGACGAGGCCGCGCTTGTTGGCGCGAACGGGGCCGAAGGTGGACGCGCCGACGCGCACGAGAACCTCGGCCCCGGGCTCGGTCGCCATCTCGAGCTCGGTTCTCCCCAGCAGGGGAAGCTCCAGGACGGGGGGTTCGGGCGCGTGATTCCCGTCGTCGTGCCAGAACGCGAACTGGGCACGCGTCGGATACCGGACATCGGGGGGGGTCCACACGAACGCCCGTGAGC
>JBAWAM010001035.1:0-7651 GCA_049589315.1 Myxococcaceae bacterium | reverse complement strand
CCTTCGGGGTGACGGCATCCTCGATGACGTGCTCCGCGCGCGGGCCGGTGAAATCCCCGGTTATCGCCGGCTCGACCTCATCGAGGTGGACGGCAAGCAGACCCCGTTCGCCGGCCTGGGCGTGGATGGAAAGCTGCTCAACGACTACATCTGGGTGAAGGAGAACCTCGGACGCGGCGCGCTCAAGTCGATGCTCACCGGCGCCGGTGGCTATTTCTCCGCCGTCGCGCTCCGCACGGTCCCCCACTACCTCACCAACTCGCCGCACCAGGAGGTCGAGGTTTTCAACGGCGCCGAAGCGCCGGCCTACCGTCTCAACCCGGACGGCAGCGTGATGGGAGAGGTCGCCCCGGGCGAGCTCCTCTTCCGCGGTCGCCTGACCATGTGCGCGGCGGCGACGATGCCTTACTATGGCTTCGCCTTCCGGATGTTCCCGTTCGCCGCGCGCCGCGTCGGCAACATGCACCTGCGCCTGGCGGCGGTCTCGGCGGGAGAGATCCTCGCGAACCTCCCCAGCGTGTGGCAGGGCAAGTGGTTCAAGGACGGGCGCGTGTTCGACTACCACGTGACCTCGTTCACCGCCCGGTTCGCCCGACCGATGCCGTTCCAGATCGGTGGCGATGCGGAGGGCTACCGGAGCGAGGTGTCGATGCGCGTCGCGGAGCAGCCGGTTGAGTTGATCGACTTCACGGGCGCGGTGCACTGAGGCCGGTCGGCAGTTCGCAGTTGGCAGTCAGCAGTCGGAGGCGCGGGTCTTCACGGCGCGACGAATCGTCGCTCCGGGGCCGCCTTCCTGCTTTGGTGCAGTGTTCGACTAACGGGCTTTCTTCTGGGCCAGCGTCCGCAGGGACTCGAGCAGCCGGAGGTCGACCTCGAGGTGCTCACGCGCGTTCCCGAAGGCGATGCGCACCTGCTCTGGAAACTCGCGTCCCCTCGCCTTCTCGACCTCGGCCACGTCCCACAGGGACCACTCGCGACGGACCTCTTCCTTCAGTCGAACGATCGCATCGACGAGCTCTTCCGCTGGGAGCTCGTCGAAGAACGCGATCGCCAGGTAGAACCTCACGGGGTACGGCCGAGGCGTCCGCCGCCATGCCTCCCGCAGAAGGCGTTTGAGCTCCGAACGGCCGGCGGGCGTAATGGCGTGGATGGCGCGCGTCCGGTGGCCGGTCGCCTGGGTGGCCTTCACCTCGACCATGCCCTCGGCGGCCAGCGTCTTGAGCGCGTGGTAGATGGACCCGGGCAGGACATCGGCCCACATGTCCGCCCGACTCACCTCCAACGTCTTCTGGATGTCGTACCCGTGCATGGGCCCCCTGGAGAGCAGCCCCAGCACGAGTAACCGAGTGTTCATCCACGCCTCCCCTCGACGGATAAGGCCTGGATGCCAGATGATCAAGTTTGACTAATCATATTGTGGAACGGTCCAGGGCTCCTTCCGCGCCAGGTCGATCCAGGCCTGCAGCGACGGGAGCGCCAGGATCGTCCGGACGTACTCCGCCGCGGCCCCGGTGAGCTGCACGCCCCAGGTCACGAAGCGGGTGACGACGGGCGCGTACATCGCGTCGGCGACGGTGAAGTGACCATACAGGTACGGTCCGCCGGCGCCATAGCGGGTCCGGGCCTCGGTCCACAGCGCGACGACGCGAGCCACTTCGCGCTCCGTCTCCGGATTGAGCTCCCGCTGCTTCCGCGCCCGGATGTTCATGCCGAGGTTCTGTCGCATCGAGGGGAACCCGGAGTGCATCTCCGCCGACACGGACCGCGCGTGCGCCCTCGCCGCAGGGTCCTCCGGCCAGAGCTGCGCCTCAGGGAATCGCTCGGCGAGGTACTCGCCGATCGCGAGCGAGTCCCACACGAGGAGATCACCGTCGCGAAGCACGGGCAGCCGCCCCGAGGGCGAATGGCGCCGGATCTCCTCCGCGGTGTTCGGTTGAAACAGCGGGATGACGATCTCATCGAAAGCTGCGCCAGTGTGCTTCAGCGCAAGCCACGCCCTCAGAGACCACGACGAATAGTTTCGGTTCGCGATCACCAGCAGCATGTCTGCTCCCCCGGATTACTCGTTGCGAGCTGGAGGCGGGCGCTCTCCCGGCTCCCTGCGACGACCGACCATCACCGCGAACGACGTCGAGGCACGGCCCTGCTGCGAGCGGTACAAGTCGATCTCCTCGCGCAGCATCCCCGCGCCGGGTGCTTCGGCTGGACAGGCCTGATCTACTGCGCGGTAGAACGCGTCGAGCCCGGCATCTTCGAGCGTCTCGATGATCTGGGGCTCGTAGCCGGAGCGCTCGAGGATCTGGAGCACTTCGCGCGGCAGCAGCAGCGTCTCTCCGAGCTTCTGCTCCCAGAAGCGCACTGCCCCCGGACTGGGATGGCGGCTCACCCGGACCGGATAGCCAAGGCACAGCCGCCCATTGGGCGCGAGCAGCGGACGCAGCGTGCTCACGGTGGTCTGCAACGGCATGACGGGCATGACGTCCACGAAGACCGCGGCGAACTCGCCCTTCGCGAAGGGCAGCGCGTCGTAGTCGACCCGCTGGAGCCTCACACGCTGGGCGACCTCCGCGGGTTGCAGCTTCGACCGCAGCCGCTCGAGCGCCTCGGCCGAGACGTCCGCGGCGACGACCTGGGCGCCGACTTCTCGCGTCAGGAAGAGCACGGCCTGCCCGTCTCCGATGCCAAGCACCAGGACCTTCGTGTTCGGGGTGATGTTGCAGTTGGCGGCCATCCGCCGGACCGAAGCCTCGGATGACAGCGAAGGGCGTACGTCGCCCGGGTACATGAAAGGGAACGGGGCCGGCGGAGCCATGATGTCAGAGATAGTAGACGACTCTCTCATCCCTGTGCAGTTCGACGTAGATGCTCCGACGCTGCTCTTCGGACAGCAGATACACCGACACCGAGAGCGAAACGTACTTGCCCCGACTGCTGGGTTGCTCGCGGACGCTCTCGTCCGCGAGCTGGTTTCCCGTGAGCCGACGGAAGAGCTGCTTCACATGGTCGGCGAACCCTTCCGCCTGCACGCCCATCACCTTGAACGTGTAGACGGTCGGGTATTCGATCAGCGGCTTCTTGTCCTCCGGCACTTCTTCGCTCATGTCCTCTCGCCCTACAGCAGGTTGGCGGCCAGCTCGGCCAGCGCGCTCCGCTCACCCCTGGTCATGGTGATGTGGCCCGCGATCTTCTCATTCTTGAACCGATTCACCACGTGGACGAGTCCGTTGCTCGTGGAGTCCACGTAGGGATTGTCGATCTGGAACGGGTCGCCGGTGAGGATGATCTTCGTGCCATCGCCCACCCGGGTGATGATCGTCTTCACCTCGTGCGGCGTGAGGTTCTGGGCCTCGTCCACGATGATGTACTGGTTCGGAATAGAGCGTCCGCGGATGTAGGTGAGCGGCTCGATCTCCAGGATGCCGAGGTCGACGAGCTCGTGGTACCCGCGCCCGGCCTTCTTGTCGGCGCGCGAGAGGTTCATCAGGAACTCCACGTTGTCGAAGATCGGCTGCATCCACGGGTTCAGCTTCTGCTCGATGTCACCGGGCAGGTAGCCGATGTCCCGTCCAAGTGGAAACACCGGACGGCTGACCAGCATCTTCTGGAAGACCGCCTCCTCGGTCGTCTTCTGCAGGCCCGCTGCGATCGCCAGGAGCGTCTTGCCCGTGCCCGCCTTGCCCACGATGGTGACGAGCTTGACCTCGTCATTCAGCAGCAGGTCGAGCGTGAAGCTCTGCTCCATGTTCCGGGGCCGCAGCCCCCAGACGCCCTCCTTGAGCAGCCGATAGAGCGGCACGACCTTCCCGCGCGCGCCGTTGTAGCGGCCCATCGCGCTGTGGGAAGGGTTCGCCGCGTCCTTCAGCAGGACGTACTGGTTGGCGAAGAGCTGGTCCTGGTTGGGGACCTCGATCTCGGCGTTCGGCTTGTACATCTGGTCGACGAGCTCGCCGGGAACCAGGACCTCCACCAGACCGGTGTACAGGTCGGTGATTTCGACCCGTTCCGTGTCGTAGTCCTCCGCGTTCAACCCGAGCGCGTCGGCGCGGATGCGGAGGTTGGTGTCCTTGGTGATGAACCGGACCTGGTTCTCTTTCTCCCGCTCCTTCAGGTCGATGGCCACCGCGAGGATGCGGTTGTCCATGAGCTGCCCGTCCGCCATGGACTTGGGGAGCTCCTTGTTCGTGAAGCAGACCCGGAGGGTTCCCCCCTTCGGGAGCGGAACGCCCTGCTGGAGCGAACCCTCCGCCCGGTGCGAGTCCAGGATCCGGGCGACGTGACGGGCGTTGCGGCCAAGCTCGGAGAGATCGCGCTTGAAGGTGTCGATCTCTTCGATGACGTAGATCGGGATGACGACGTTGTTGTCGCCGAAGCTGTAGATGGAGTTGGGGTCGTGAAGCAGGACGTTCGTGTCGAGAACGAAGTTCTTTCGCATGCTTGAGCGCGGCACCTCTGTTTGGGGGTCCGTCCGTCCAGCAACTACGAGCCGCAGCTTAGCTCCTCATGCGGCCAAACGGCACTGCCCCTTGCCTACTCGTAACGAATGCGAAGCACCGTCAATTCTGTGTCACCTCGGGGGCGGACCACCTCGACCACATCTCCTACCCGCCTTCCGAGCAGCGCCCTCCCGATCGGCGACTCCATGCTGATCTTCCCGCCCTTCGTGTCCAGCTCGTCGGCCCCGACCAGCTGCCAGGTCGTCTCCCGGCCGTCCTCGCCCTCGAGGGTCACGGTGGCGCCGAAATAGACCCGGTCCGGGTCCTTCTGCTCGCGCGGGTCGACCACGGTGCAGATGTCGAGGCGGCGCTGCAAATAGCGGATGCGCCGGTCGATCTCCCGGAGGCGCTTCTTGCCGTAGATGTACTCGGCGTTCTCCGAGCGATCCCCCTGGGCCGCCGCGGCGGACACCTCGGAGGTGACCCTTGGGCGCTCCTCGTTGAGGAGCTTCAGCAACTCCTTGTGCAGCCGCTCCGCGCCGAGTCGGGTGATGTACTGCTTGCCTCTCGGGCGAGGCGCCTCCTCCTCTTCCTCCTCGCCGTCCCCTTCCAGAAGCTCGTTCTCTTCGTCCGACATGACGGTCTCCTGCATACCCCACTTCATGCGCGCCCGACCTGTGCTATCTGGCGCCGCCATGACCCGATCCTCGCGCCTCGCTGTCCTCGGAGCTGCGCTCTCCCTGGCCGTGGCCCTCTCCGGCTGCCGCCAGGGCATCGACTACATCCAGGTGACCCCGGATGTGGTGACGTTCAAGAACAGGAACGAGGAGGAGTGGCTCCGCGCAATGCCGAAGAGCCACACCGGCACCGAATACCCGAAGATCAACGTGGGTTGGTCGGTGAAGGATCCGTCGGTCGCGACCATCGACGGGACCGGGAAGCTCCACCCGGTGAAGTCCGGCCGAACCGAGGTCGTCGCGTCGATCGGCGACGTGAAGGCGGTGGTCCCGGTCGAGATCATCCTCATCGAGAAGATGAAGGTCGAGCCGGAACTGCTCGTTCTCAAAGAGGACGGCGAGCCCCGAGACTTCAAAGTGAAGTTCTTTGACTACCTCGGACGCGAACTTCGCGATAGGAAGGCGACCTTCTCGTCTTCGGACAAGAAGGTCGTGACCCTCGCGGAGGAGCGGGCGTTCCCGGGCAGCAGGGGGACGGCGAAGGTGGAGATTCGGGCGGGCGAGCTTCGCCAGGTGGTCGAAGTGAAAGTAGAAAAGTAGAAGGATTTTGCTAGCGAGTCGGTAGCTCAGTTGGTAGAGCACCGGCCTTTTAAGCCGAGGGTCGAGGGTTCGAGTCCCTCCCGACTCAATGCAGCATCCGCAGTAGCAGTGTAGAAAGCAGGAAGTCCCCGTCGTCTAGAGGCCCAGGACGCTGGCCTTTCAAGCCGGTAACACGGGTTCGAATCCCGTCGGGGACACAAAAGGCCGGAACCTCCTATCGGGGTTCCGGCCTTTGGTTTTCAGGCGACATGGTGCGTCTCATCGTTCCTTTGCCGCTGACGCGTCCGCCATTCGGGCGATCACGTACAACTCGCGACGCATGAACAGAATGGATGCGAGCAACTGCCAAAGTGCGACGACGCCGAAGCGCAGCGACTCAGCGAGCCATCGAACCGGATTGCCCTGCGCTTTCTTGCGCATGAAGAACGCTTTGCTGGGTGCAATCACCTCGAATCCCACCTGGGTCAGCAATCGTTCCAGAGACGTCTGCCGGTAATAGACGTAGTGCTGCTGCCCGAGATCGTCCGGCCTGAAGTAGCGGTAGGTGCGCCGAAGCAGAAGCCCCTTCCAGTAGCGGAGATCAGGGACGGCGATCAGGACCAATCCTTTGGGAGCGAGGACGCGCTTCACCTCGTCGAGTGCAGCGCGAGGAGTGGGCGTGTGCTCCAGAACGTGCCGGAGAATCACCAGGTCGAATTCCCCGTCTTCGAACGGCAACGACTCCAGCGTCCCCACCTCAGCGCGAAGCCCGCGGCTGCGACAGGCGTCCACGGCGTACGACGAGACATCCACGCCCGCGCTCTCGAGTCCAAGCCGCCGGCCCGCTTCGACGAGGTAGCCCATCGAGCAGCCCACATCGAGCACGCTGCGCAAATCCGCGAACTCGAACGTGCCACTGATCTGGCGACATCCCTTGCGAACACGATGCTCGAAGCGCTTGTCGCGACCCGAGCGTCGGCCATGAAAATAGCCCTGTTCGTAGAAATCCTCGGCACGTAGCCCTGCGCGCTCGAATTGCTTGTACACGGTGGCGCACTGTAGACACCGGACGAAGGCCAGGTCCTCGAACGCGACCCAGGTGGACGAGGTACGATCGGCGCAGACGGGACACGCGTCCCACCGCTTTACTGCTTCAGTCGGGCGAGCGAGAGCGACGGACATCCCTGCTCTTTCGCGCACCCCTGTCAATTCCGCAAGTCGAGAAAAACTCGGCAGCACCTCGCTGTTCTCCGTCGTGTCGAATCGCTCGATCGCGCAGGCGTCCTCGTACTCGTGAGCCAGCGAGAAGTGAGGCGACTCTTGCCTTTCCCGAGTGCCTCTCGGCGAAGGACTAGAAGGCCGCCCCGACGCGGAGCAGGTTGAGATTGCCCGCCAGGAATACCGGGCTCTCCGCACTGCCCTCCCCGCCGAAGAGCGTCTGCGGGCGGCCGAACGCGTAACCGACGCTCGCCCCCAGCGCGACAGCGACGTAGGCATTCCCGATCGCACGCCGGTATCCGATGTCCGCTCCGAGCAATATCTGCCGTGTCGAATAGCCCTCGACCACGGTTGTCCCCTTCATGCCGCCGCGTCCGGTGTCGCGGGTCCACGACTCGAGCGAGAGCTTGGGCCCGACGAAGAAGCCCGACAGGGCACTCTCTCCGAGGATGGTCCGCGACAGACCGACGGAGAGATGCGCCCCTCGGAAGGGTCTGCAGATTCCATCCGGCACACCACACCCCTGACGACCAGAGAGCCATGCAGCCTCGAACTCGACTGCCGTTCGATCGCTTATTGCCAGGGTCGCGCCGACGGGCACGTACAGCAACCCCTCTCCCCATCCGCCCAGTGAAATGGCGCCGAAGACGGCTGTCCCGAGGGGCTGGACCCAGACTGCTTTCAGAGGCGCATCGGGGGCACCTTCCGAGGACGCGTGCACGACGCGAGGCAGCAACGTCGAAG
>JBAWAM010001034.1:0-8692 GCA_049589315.1 Myxococcaceae bacterium | reverse complement strand
CCCACGTATGCCGCGCCCGTCCACTCGCCGGCGCTGGGCGTGCCGCCGCGGTTCCAGGTGAAGCTCCGGATCGCCCCGAGCTGCCAGGTCCCCGGCGTGCGCGCGTTCCTGGTGCATCGACGGCTGTCCGCGCTCGGCAACCTCTTCGATCTCCGGCCTGCGCTGGAGCACCTCAAGGCCGGGCGCATCCCGGATGGGCTGGTCTCGCTGGAGCTGGAGACCTCGCAGGGCGAGGCCGGCATCCGACAGGCGCTGTCGAACGTCCCCGAGGTGGAGCTCGTCTCCGTGCGCGACGTGGCGCACGAGGCGGCGCCCTCCGGCCCGCACGCGCCTTCGGCCGAGGAGAAGGCCGCGCCCGACGCAGCGAAGCCGGTCGGTCACGAGCCTGCGCGCACGGTGCGGATTCGCATCGACCTGCTGGACTACTTCCTCGACACCGTCGGCGAGCTGCTGCTGGCGACGGCGCGCATTCGCGAGGTGTCGAAGACGCTCCCCGAGTCGTCGCGGCCGCCGCTCGAGGAGGGCGTGGACCGGCTGCACGGGCTGGTGAAGGACCTCCACGACAAGGTGATGAGCGCGCGCATGACGCCGCTGGCGGTGATCACGGATCGCCTGCCGCGCGTCGCCCGCGACATCGCGCGGCGTCGCGAGCGCGAGGTGGACCTGGTCGTCACCGGCTCGGAGGTCGAGCTGGATCGCGCGATCATCGACGACCTGAGCGATCCGCTCCTCCACCTGCTGCGCAACTGCATCGATCACGGCATCGAGTCGCCCGAAGAGCGCCTGGCGGCGAAGAAGGGGCCCCGAGGGCGCGTGCTGGTCAGCGTGCGTCGTCAGCGCGATCGGGTGGTGGTGGAGATCGAGGACGACGGGCGCGGCATGGACGCGGCGAAGCTCAAGGCCGCCGCAGTGGCCCGGGGGCTGATCACGCAGGACATGTCGGAGCGGATGTCCGACCGGGAGGCGTTCATGCTCTCCTGCGCGCCGGGTCTTTCGACGGCGCAGGACATCTCCGACATCTCCGGGCGCGGGGTGGGGATGGACGCGGTGAAGCGGACCGTGGAGAGCGTCGGCGGCACCCTGGAGATCGAGTCGGAGCGGGGCCGGGGGACGCGGTTCACCCTGCGCCTGCCGCTCACGGTCGCGGTGGTGAACCTGCTGCTGGTGCAGGTCGGCGAAGAGGTGTTCGGGCTGCCCATCACCAAGGTGCTCGGCGCGGTGGAGGTGGAGCCATCGGCCCTCTCGCGCAGCCGCCACGATGCGATGCTCGCGTGGGGCAGCGGGCTGGTCCCGGTGTTTGAGATGTCGTCCCTGCTGGAGGTCCCCGCGCCCGCCCGGATCGGGCCGCGGCCCTTCGTGGTGATGGAGGCGGACACCGGGCGGGTGGCGCTCGCGGTGGACCGGCTCCTGGGGCAGGAGGAGGTCGTGCTCAAGGCCCTCTCCCGCCCTCTCGACCTGGTCCCCGGCCTGTCCGGGGTTACGATTCTTGGAAGCGGACGCCCGGTGTTCATCCTGGACGTCCCGAGGTTGCTGGCAGCGTGAACGTCGAAACGCCCAACGAGCTTCAGCTCGACGCGCTCCGTGAGGTCGCGAACATCGGTTGCGGCAACGCCGCGAACGCGCTCGCGCAGCTCGTGGGCGGCCACACCGTGACGGTCGACGTCCCGAGCGTGCTCACCGCTCCGACGACGGAGCTGGCGCCCCTGCTCGGCGGCAATGTCCCGGTCGTCGCGGCCTCCCTGGACGTGGAGGGTCAGCTCAGCGGGCGACTCCTGCTGGTGTGGAGCGAGGACGACGCGCGGCTGCTCACGCGGCTCCTGCTCCGGGGTCACCCCACCGAAGGGCCACTGCTCGAGGAACCTCGGCGCAGCGCGCTCGCCGAGGTCGCCAACATCCTCGGCTCCGCCTGTCTCTCTGCGATCGCCCGGCTGACGCGGCAGCGCATCATGCCGTCCACGCCGAAGATGATGCTCATGCCGGCGGACGAGGTCATCGACCAGCTCGATCGATCCGTGTTCGCCCGCGCAGCGGTCGTGCTGCAGGCGCGCTTCATCACCGAGCACGTGCCGCCGCTCACCGGCCAGATGTTGTTGGTCCCGGACCGCCAGAGCCTTCCGAAGCTCCTCGCCGCGCTGGGGTTCTGAGAGCAGGCAGCCAGGCCTGAGCGTCCAAGGCCAGACACGCGGCTCGATCCGTCGGCCGTTCACCTTCCATGCGTGCGTCACCACGTTTCGGGGAGAAGCAACCCGGAGGGGGACACATGACGTTTCGTTACGCGAAGTGGGCGGTGGTCGGGTGTGCGCTGAGCATGTCGGCGTTCGCCCAGGGGCAGCAGCAGAAGATGCCGCAGCACAAGATGCAGCAGGGTGCGGCCATGGGGATGCCCATGCCGACGGATCAGCAGGGCTTCGTTGCGCATCTGAACGCAGCCAACGAGAACGAGCTGGAGCTCGCGAAGATCGCGCAGGAGAAGGCGCAGAATCCTCAAGTAAAGCAGTACGCGCAGATGCTGGTGCGGGATCATACCCAGCTCGGTCAGCAGGTCTCGCAGGCCGCAAAGTCGGCGAACATCAAGGTGGGTCGGGCCGAGGCAGTGAACGACGTCGACAAGAAGATGATGGACGCCGAGAAGACGGAGAAGGAGATCCTGCAGGGGCTCTCGGGTGAGGCGTTCGATCTCGCGTTCGTCAACGCGATGGTGGGCGGTCACGATTACGTGATCATGCTGACCACCGCGGCGATCCCGTACGTGGAGGATGCGAAGCTCAAGCAGACGTTTACCCAGGCGCTGCCGAAGTTCGAGCAGCACCGGAAGACGGCGTACAAGCTGCTCGGGCAGCTCCAGCCGCGGGCCCAGCCACAGGTGGGTGGTGCAGGGATGGGGGGCTCGGGGTCGGAGGGCACCAGGAGCGGGGGCACGGAGGAGATTCCTCAGCCCCGGTAGCCGCGGCACAGGATGTAGCTGACCCGGCGCGGACGGATGGTAGGGTCCGCGCCGCCATGGATGAGAAGGCTCTGAAGAAGCTGCTGGAGGGTGTCCGCCGAGGCAGCACGCCCGTCGAGGACGCGGTGAAGGAGCTCAAGGACCTCCCGTTCGCCGAGCTGGGCTACGCCACCCTCGACACGCACCGGAGCCTTCGCTTCGGCTTCCCCGAGGTCGTCCTGGGGGAGCCGAAGACGGTCGAACAGCTCCTCGGGATTGTCGGCGCGCTCGTGGAGCGGAAGCAGACGGTCCTGGTGACCCGACTGCAACCGGACAAGGCGGAGGCGCTGCTGGCGCGCTTCCCCAAAGGCCGCTACCACGCCGAGGCACGCATCTTCGAGCTGCGGCAGCAGAAGCACCGCGCGGGCGTGGTGAGCGTGGTGACCGCCGGGACCTCGGACATCCCGGTCGCGGAGGAGGCGGCGATCACCGCCGAGGCCATGGGCGCGACGGTGAAGCGCGTGTACGACGTGGGCGTGGCGGGCATCCACCGGCTGCTGCGGCGGCGCGAAGAGATCCAGGACGCGCACGCGGTGGTGGTGGTGGCGGGCATGGAGGGCGCGCTGGCCTCCGCGGTAGGGGGCCTGGTGGGGATCCCGGTCGTGGCGGTGCCCACGAGCATCGGGTACGGCGCCAACTTCCACGGGGTCTCGGCGCTGCTGGCGATGCTGAACTCGTGCGCGTCGAACGTGACGGTCACCAACATCGACAACGGGTTCGGCGGTGGCTTCTACGCGGCGCTGATCTCGCGGACGAAGGGGAAGCGGTGACCATGGGAAGCGCCGGGTTGCTCCTCCTCGAGCCCATCGGCGGAATCGCCGGGGACATGTTCCTGGCCGCGGCGTTCGATCTTGGGGTGTCGCCAGACGACGTGGCGCACGCGCTGTCAGGGTTGAACGTTCCGGGGTGGCGCTTCGAGGTCTCCCGAGCCGAGCGGCACGCGATCTCCGGCACGCACGTGGACGTGGTGGTCGACGAGACCGCGCACCATCACCACACCTCGCTGCGCGAGATCCGCGCGATGATCGACGGGTGCGCGACGATGTCCGCCCGGGCGAAGGAGCGGGCCCAGCGGATCTTCACCGTGATCGGCGAGGCGGAGGCGCGCATCCACGGCATTCCGCTGGAGGACGTGCACTTCCACGAGGTCGGCGCGGTCGACTCGATCGTCGACGTGTGTGGCGCGGCGGTGGCGCTGGAGCTGCTGGGCGATCCGGAGGTGATCTCCACGCCGCCTCCGCTGGGCAGCGGGAGCGTCCGCAGCGCGCACGGGCAGATGCCGGTGCCGGCTCCGGCGACCCTGGAGATCCTGCGCGACGTGCCCGTGCGCTTCGAAGGCGTGGGGGAGCTCACCACGCCCACCGGCGCCGGCATCCTCAAGGCGGTCGCGCGCATCGCGCCGTTCGGGGAGGTGGTGGTCCAGAAGGTCGGCTTCGGCGTGGGGACGAAGGACTTCCGCGACCGCCCCAACGTCCTCCGGGCGTCCCTGGCCCGCGCCTCGTCCGAGGCCACCCGGGACGTGTGGGTGATCGAGGCCAACGTGGACGACATGAGCCCACAGCTCCTCGGCGCGCTCCTCGAACAGATGATCGAGCAGGGCGCACACGACGCGTTCGTCACGCCGGTGGTGATGAAGAAGAGCCGGCCCGGCCACCTGTTCACGGTGATTGCGCCCGGCGAGCGCCGGGACGCCTTGATCGAGCTATTGCTCTCGGAGTCCACGACCATCGGGGTCCGCTTCCGCCCGAGCGAGCGGCTTCCTCTCGAGCGGCGCTTCGAGAAGGTCGAGACGCCGTACGGCGAGGTCACGATGAAGATCGCCTCGCACGGTGGACGAGAGCTGAACGCGGCGCCGGAGTTCGAGGACTGTCGCCTCCGCGCCCGCGAGCACGGTGTTCCAATCAAGGAGGTTCAGGCGGCCGCGGTCGCGGCATGGCGCGGCAGGGCAGGCAAGCGCTGAAGCACCGCGTCACGAGTCGAGAAACAAACAAACCTGCCCGGGAACGGTAGACTCGCCCGGATATGCGAAGACCCACGACACGTTTGTTCGCGCTGCTCCTGGTGCTTCCGCTCGCTTCTGGCTTCTCCGCCTGTGTCACCGTCGGCGCGCAGGCCGCTGGGTCCTCCAACTCCTCGGGCGACAGCTCGAACTCCTCGGCGCAGTCCGGGGAGGGATCGGCGGCATCCGGGCGCTCCTCCGAGCAGTCCGGGCAGAGCTCGAACTCCAGCGGGCAGTCCTCCGAAAACAGCAGCCAGAACTCCACCGGCGAGGCGTCGGCGAACTCTTCGCAGGGCAACGGGCAGAGCACCCTCATCGTCTCGGGCTCTGGAACGCTGCTGGTCACGGTCGGCGGAATCGCCGCGACGATCTTCGGGATCAAGGCCAGCGCGGACCGCCGCGCGAAGCGGGCCCAGGTCGCGCTCATGTACCTCCGCGCGAACTCCGATCAGCTGAAGCAGGACCTGGCACTCGGCGCCGGACCCACGCTCGACGACCTCGCCGGCGCGGCGCAGGTCCGGGTCGAGCACCGCGGTCGGTTCGCCCAGGTCATGCAGCGGAACCGTCGGGACCTCCTCTCGCTCTCCCATGTCGGGCAGCTCACCGCAGAGCGCGCGGTGCAGTTCCTCGAGAAGGTCGGCACCCTGGTGCGTGCGGACCCGCTGCTGCGTGAGGACTACGAGCGCTGGGCCGCGGAACTCGACGGTTGAGGGGCGTGCCGCTCCTCCTCGTCATCGCCCCGCTGTGGGTGGCCGCGGCAATGCCAGCGGGCGCCGAGAACGTTGTCCTCGTCCCGTCCGAAGTGGCGTGGACGGAGGCGGACCGAGAGGATCTGCGGCTGGCCCTGGAGTCCCTGCCGCCGGCGCTGCGCGATTTTCCCGGTGGGCCGCTCGAGCTGGAGAAGCACGCCTCGGAGAAGCCGTTCGGCCTGGGCGGCTGGACCGACGACAGGACCCGGTTCCACCTCCACCGGCGCGCACCGTCCACCGAGCGTCGCGCCGCGCTGAAGCTGGAGGGGCTCTCCGACGAGGCGCAGGATCGGTTGTGGCGCCGGCGCGCCTTCGTCCACGCGATCCTGCAGCGCTGGGACGATGCCCGGGCCTGGAGTGATCGAACCGCCTGGCGCAGGCTTTCGGGCTGGCTCTTCCCGTTCGAGCGGCTGTTCACCTGGAGCGAGCGCCCGTCGAATCTGTACGAAGGCGCGTACAGCCGCGCGCTCGGCGCGACCTCGGCTTCGCTCGACCTGGTCACGTTCGCCGAGGAGTACTTCATCCCTGCGCCGGAAGGTCCGCCCGACGAGTCACTCTGGTGCCAGGAGTTCTCGAAGGTCCGCGTCTTCGAACAGCTCCTCCAGGAGAGCCTCGGGGTCGAGCCGCCGCCGCCTGCCCATTGTCCTGCGTTCGAGGCCTGGGCAGAGCTCGACGCCCTCTCGCACCTGGAGGTGCTGCTCGTCGCCTCTTCGGGGCGGTCGCCGGAGTCCCTCTTCGGGCACCTCCTGCTTCGCCCGGTGTACCGGGAAGGGGAGACGATCCGGCCGCCGACGCTGCAGACGGTCATCCAGATCGCGGCGATGACCGATTCGGAGCACGGCGCGCTGTACCTCGCCCGGGGGATCTTCGGCGGCTACCGCATCACCGTGTTCACGATCACCGCCGGGGATCTCGCGCGCGAGGTGCTCGAGTTCGAGGACCGGACGGTGCGGCGATTCCGGGTGAACGCCACCGCCGAGGAGAACCGACGGCTCCTCCAGCGCGCGTGGGAGCTCGAGCGGCGCGGCTACTACGACTACAAGTTCTTCACCGACAACTGCGCCAGCGTGCTGGTGTCGATGCTCGAGAGCGTCCTCGACGAGCAGCTCGACGTGAGATACCGGGGCGCGTTCGTCGTGTCGCCGACCGTGGCGTTGGACGCGCTGGCGGAGACGGTGCGACCGCTGAACGGCCAGGACACCCCGCTGCTCTCGCCCGAGTGGGGCAGGCTCGAGTCGGTGCGCGACCTGGCGGTGGACGCCGAGCTGCGGCGACGTGAACTGGAACGAAGCCTGGTCGAGAGGGCGGCTCCGCGGGAGCGCGAGGTGCTGGTCGAGTCATTCGAGCAGGCGCGGAGCCCGGAACCCGCCCGACGGCTGGCCGCGTGGAAGGCCCTGTCGGAGCTGACCTTTGCGCTGGCGCGGCGGGACGAGCTCGCCGAGGCGCTGTACGCATGGTGGGCGCTCACCGTCCGGGTGGAGCGGCGCGCGCTGGAGCAGGCGAAGCGGGAGGAGCTGGAGATCGACGCGGAGCGGCTGCGCGGGCGGACAATTCCCCGGGCACCCGGAGAGGAAGTGGAGGTACGCCAGCGTCTGTTCGAGCGCGAGTCGGACATGGCGCTTCGGCAGATGGTGCTCGATCGCGCAGAGCAGAGACGGGCTTCGCTCGAACGCGTGGAGCGACGTCCGCCGACCCCGAAGGAGGCGGAGCGGCTGCAGGCGTGCGAGCGCACCCGCGCAGCCTTCGATGCCCTGACCACGCTACAGGGAGAGCTCGTGGAGCAGCGGTTCGCCGACCGGGACCCGCACGCGTGGCTGACCGGGGATCAGAGCGTGCGAATGCAGCGCGAGCGCGATGCGCTCGAGCGTGCACCGAATCGCTCCGGCTCCTGGCGGGTGGAGCTCGCTGGGGGCATTCGTCATCGGGAGGGTGCGCCGGCAGAGCCCGTCGTGGCGATCCACACGGCCGGATTCCACGAGCGACTCGGTGACGGGCGCGTCCACGGCCTGAACCCGTTGGCCGAGCTGCGCGTGCTGGAGGCGGAGGTCCTGCTGCGCCCGGTGATGGGGCTTCCCGAGCTGCTCTCGAGCCGGTTCACCCTGATGGGTTATCGGTCGCTGCTCCGCGACCCGGCGGGCCTGCGCAACCGGCTCGTCGATCACTTCGGCTGGGGCTTCTCCATTTCTGGAGAGCACCGGCCGGAGCACCTGCTTCGTGATCGCGCCCTGGCGGAGGTGGACGCCATCATCATCCTCCACGAGGCGGCGGAGGCGAGAAGCCACACGGTGCTCGGCGTCGGGGCGGCGGCGTTGATCGGACGGACCGAGACTGCGCTCGGCGTGGGCGCTGCGCCCCGGCTGAGCCTCTCGCATCGCACGCCGCTGCCAGGCAGTGCGCTCAACGCGCTTCGGGTAGAGGCCCTGTGGCGTCCGATGGTCAGCACCGCGACGGGCACGCCCTGGCTCCACGAGGCGAGCGCGTCCCTCTCTGCCGACATCCTGGTGCCGGGGCCCGGGGCGTTCGCCCTGCTCGTCGGACCCCGCGTTCAGGTGTCGGGCACGTGGCGCGGCGGGCAACTGCCGGTTCCGGAGGTCATCGCGATGTTGGCCCTGGAGCCGACGCGCAGACGTTGAGTCGTGCTACGACGCGCGAACATGGTGCGTTCCCGCCTGGCCATCGCAGCGGCCCTGTCGTTGCTGCTGCACCTGCTGCTCTGGTTCTGGCTCGACACGGCCTCCATTCGTCGCGCCACGCCGACGATGCGCGCCGAACCGCTGGAGCTCACATGGTTCGAGGAGCCTCCGCCTCCGCCCGCCGCCAGACCCGAGTCCGTCCAGCCCGTCCAGCCCGCTGCTCCGACCGAGGCGGCTCGGCCTCGCAAGCAGCGCACATCGAAAGCACCGCCGCCGCCACAGGGGCAGCCGGAGGGCGCAGAGCGCGGCGGCTCGCCGGGTTTGGATG
>JBAWAM010001033.1:0-1580 GCA_049589315.1 Myxococcaceae bacterium | reverse complement strand
CTGCAGCTGTACCGTATTTTTACGAAGTGGTTTTTCTCGAAGACAGGGCGCGCATCTCTCGCGCAGACGGCACTATAGCTAGCCGCTTGGAAATCATTGTGTCGCCGGAGGATGACGCAGAAATCAGGTGTTTGAGTTTGACCAATAACGGGACGCGTACACATGAAATCGAGGTTACCTCCTATTCGGAAATCGTGCTCGCGCCACCCTTGGCTGATAGCGCGCATCCCGCGTTTTCAAACTTGTTCATACAGACCGAATACCTGCCGCAGGCATGCGGGCTAATCGCGCAACGGCGGCCTCGGGCAGAAAATGATCCACGGATTTGGGCTGCGCATGTGCTTTCGTGTAGCGATATCAGTGATGGCGTTCAATATGAAACTGACCGGGTACGGTTTCTTGGTCGAGGACAAACACTGCGTACGCCTGCCGCTGTGATGGATGGCCGTCCGCTCAGCAATACTGTCGGCGCGGTACTTGATCCTATTTTCAGTCTGCGTACGCGGGTCAGAATCGAAGCGGGCGCCACGGTTCATGTGACATTTACCACATTGGTTGCCCCGTCACGACAGGCGGTTGAAGATTTAGCCGATAAGTATCACAGCACGGCTACTTTTGACCGGGTTTCCGATCTTGCATGGACGCATGCGCAAATCCAGTTACGTCATCTGCGCATCAAGCCTGATGAAGCCCAGTTATTTCAAACCCTGGCTAATCGGTTGCTCTATGCCGATCCTTCGCTACGGGCAAATAGCAAGCTTATGAAGCTTAACCGGTTAAATGTCACCGGTTTATGGCGGTTTGGCATTTCCGGTGACCGTCCCATCGTATTGCTGCGGGTAACGACAAGGGAAGACCGGACTATTGCCGATCAGTTATTGCGCGCCTACGAGTATTGGCGCATGAAGCGTCTGTCCGCCGACTTGGTAATTTTGAATGAAAAAGAAATTACCTATTCCAATGAATTTCAGGTCTTATTGGAAAATATGGTTCGCGAAAATCAGGCGTTTGCAGCTATTCATGAGTACGGTGGGCATGGAGAGATTTTTGTGCTGCGCGCTGATCAGCTCTCTGAGGAGGAGCGTGTGCTATTGCAAACCACGGCACGCGCGGTGCTTCTGAGTAACCGCGGTACCTTGGCTGAACAACTGATGAGGCATCCCAAGCCTACGCCGGAGTTTATACAACCCCAAGCCTTGCCCGCACCCGCTGTCGAAAGTAGCAAACCATTAATAGTTCCTACAGATCTCGAATATTTCAACGGGCTGGGAGGATTTGCCAGCGACGGCCGCGAATATGTCATAGTGCTGGGCAAGGGACAATGGACGCCGGCACCCTGGATAAACGTAATCGCCAATGCTGAATTCGGTTTTACGGTCACGGAACTGGGCGGTGGTTGTACCTGGTGCCTTAACAGCCGCATGAACCAGTTGACGCCTTGGACGAACGACCCTGTCAGCGATACTCCCGGCGAAATATTTTATATACGGGACGACGAAACAGGCGACTTGTGGAGTCCCACTGCCTTACCCATTCGAATTGATGACGCCAGCTATGTGATTCGCCACGGCATGGGGTAT
>JBAWAM010001032.1:0-5085 GCA_049589315.1 Myxococcaceae bacterium | reverse complement strand
GGCGCGGTCGCGGCCTGTGTGCGTCGCGTGCGCCCGCGGACCCACATGGCCAGCCGCAGCGGCGTGCCCGCGAACACCACCGCGAGCGCGGCGACGAACCAGGAAGTCAGAAGGCCCTGGGTGATCGTCGTGAAGACGCCTGCCTCCGGGGAGCGCGCCGCGAAGTATCCGAGGTGGATCAGCGCCGCGGCGATCCAGTACAGGACCGTCCCGCGGCGCGCGCGCACAGGGGTCCACAGTCCACGGAGCACGACGTAGGCGATGAGGGTGAAGAACAGCGAGGCGAACGGCATGGGACGGCACTGCTAACGCGGTCCCTCGCTGTGCACAAGGCGGGTTGGAGTCTGCCTGGCTGCATGCGAAGTTCGCCCGCTCGCATGAAGCGCGTCGTCATCGTCACCTCGCAGCGCCCCGGAACCGGCAGTGGCGGCGCGCTCGTCACCCAGGGGCGAATCCGTCTCTTCGAGGCGATGGGCGCCGAGGTCCTGGTGCTCCACACCTCCGGTCAATTCCTGATGGGCTCCGCCGGGGAGGGCGGTCGCGACGGGGCGGCCGGCCCGGGCGCAGGGACGCTCCAGCTGCGGACGCTCCTGTCGGAGGGCTACCTCCCGCGCGTCTCGGGCAAGGTCGTCTCGCAGCTCCGTTCCGTCGCCAGGTCGGTGGAGTTCGTGTTCCTCGATGGGTTGTACACTGCGGAGTATGGCCGCGCGGTCGAGGGTGTCGCGCCGCGCGTGCTGCAGGCGCACAACGTCGAGCATGCGTTGATCCAGCGCAGGAGGGAGTACGAACGTCGACCCGGACGACGGCTCGAGATGTCTCTGCGCATTCGCCGGTTGCGCAGACAGGAGTCGAGGCTGGAGCGCTTCTGCGACCTGTGTCTGGCGCTCACCGTGGAAGATCAGGACGCGCTGGAGAAGCTCAACCCTTCGCTGCCGATCTCGCTGGTCGAGCACCCGATCGACACGGCCCACTACCACCCGGCGCGCGTTCGAACCGACGTCCCCGAGCTGCTGCTGATCGGGTCGATGAACTGGCCGGCGAACCTCGATGCGTTGACCTGGTTCCTCCACGAGGTGTTCCCGCGCATTCGCGCCGCGTGCCCGGAGGTGGTGGTGAACGTCGTGGGGAAGAACCCGCCGGACTGGCTCGCGCAGCAGGGGCCGGCGGTTCGCAGCACCGGGTACGTCGAGGATGAGCGGCCGTGGTTCGGGCGGGCCGCCGCGCTCGTCGTGCCGCTGCGGTACGGCGGTGGAATGCGGGTGAAGATCCTCAACGGCTGGGCCCAGCAGACGCCGATCGTCTCGACCTCTCTGGGGGCTGAAGGCCTGCCGGCGCGAGACGGCGAGAACCTCCTGATTGGAGACTCCGCCGAAGCGTTCGCCGATGCGGTGGTTCGGCTGGTTCGCGACCCTGCGCGCGCGGAGGCGATCGGGGCAGCCGGCCTGCGCACCGGCCTCGAGTCGTTCAGCGGGCCCGCGGTTCAGGCGCGCCTCGCGGATGCGCTGCTGCGCATCGGGGTACAGGCGGTCTGAAGCGCGCGCTTCAACGACGGTCAGCGGGAGCAGGAGCCAGGGCGCAACGCGGGCCGAGGCCATGCCTCTCTCACCGCGGGGGCCGCTGGTACACGACGACCTGCGGCGTGTCGTCGACGTACAGCCCCGTCACCGGGCGCGTCGTGCCGAAGGCCTGCCAGACGTTGAACTCATGCTCCCGGAACTCCTGGTGGTACTGGTACGCGGCGATGTCCGCATCCGCTGGGCCGCGCGCCATCCGCAGGTCGGTCCGGAGCATCCCGTTCTCCTTGTAGTGGGGGAACGAGTACGGGTGGACTTCGTGGAGCCAGATGCGCGCGTTCTGGGGCGCGTTCTGGTTGATCCAGTCGAGCACGCCGGTGACGTTGTTGGACCAGTACTGCCGCTGCATCCCCAGGCTGGCCGCGCCCCGGACCCCGCCCGCGAGCTCCGAGTAGTAGCTGGTGCCGTACGGGTGGTTGCGCGCGGTGGCGATCGCCGCCGGAGCGAAGAGCAGGATGGAGAGCGCGGCGGGGACAGCCCACTGTGGCACAGAGGGGATCCTTGCGCGCAACGCCTCCCTCGCCCACCTCGACGCGCCGGCGACCGCATAACCGGCGAGCAGCGCCAGGAACATCATCGACGGGAACCAGTGCTTCACGCCGCCGAAGTGCGGCACCTGGGGATGGCTGATCAGCACCATCGAACAGAGCGCGTTCGCCATCACCAGCACTTCCGCCCAGGATGGCCTCCGCACCCGTGTACGCGTCCGCGGGATCGCCCACAGCACGCCGCGCACGAGCACCGTGGTGAACCCGAGCACCATCGGCACCAGCAGACTGAGCGGCACGGTGAGCGCGGTCTTCACCAGCACGTACGAGAGCGGGAAGGGCGGCTCGCGCAGAAGGGTGCCCAGATAGAACCAGGCGTAGTGGTTGTGGGTCGCGTGGAAGTTGAGCCACCACGCGACGCGATCGACCGGGTGGAACCACAGGTACGGCCACACCACGTAGAGCACCACGGGCCCGACGATTGCCATGGACGCGACCGCGCCGAGGGTGCGGAAGGTGGGCACGTCGATGGAGCGGAGCCGCCACAGGATCCACGCGCTGCCCGCCGCCAGGGCGACCCCCAGCAACGTCTGCGGGCTGAGCAGGATGAACCGCTTCTGGAAGGCCTCTGGCCCCAGAATCAGCGCGAGCAGGCCGAACAGCAGCGCCACGCCGAGATACAGGCAGACGAACCGAGCGAAGAGCCTGCGCGCCTCCGGGCCCGCCGCTGCGCTGCGCTTCGCCCCCAGCCACAGCGCGAACGGTGCGAGCACGACCGGAAGGAAGAAGGTGTTGTGCTTCGTCGCCAGTCCAAGCCCGAAGGCCACGCCGGTCCACAGCCACCACTTCGGTTGGTCCTGGGCGCGCCAGAAGGCGTAGACCGTGAGCAGCCAGAACGCGGCGACCGGCACGTCGAACGCGGCGAGGTGCGCGTGGAAGAACTGGCGGGGCACGAGGAAGAACGAGATCGCCGCGAACAGGCCTGCGGTGCGCCCGAACAGGCCGCTCCCCATCCGGTACAGCAGCGGCGGGATGATCGCCGCCACCGCGAACGCGGGCACCCGATACGCCAGGGCGGGCGGCAGCCAGCCCAGCTTCTCGTGCAGCACCAGGTGCGAGAGCGCGTAGAGGTTCTTCATCAACCCCGGGTGCTCAGCGTTCGCCTGGTAGTAGCGGGCGATGGTCGCGTCACTGAACGCGGAGGCGGGGGAGGAGAGGAGGATCCGCAGCCAGCCCGCGTACGAGTCCGCCGCCTCGAAGTACATGCTCTCGTCGCGGACGAACCCGACGGCCCGCTGGGTGACCCAGAGCGCGATGAAGGTCCCCAGGAACAGCGCCCAGGCGATGATCGCATCCGCGCGTTTCACGAACCGCTCCCTGCGCTTCCGAAAGACGTCAAATCCACGCAGAGGTCGCGGAATTCGGGCGAGGCGGACTCGACCCGGATCCGGAGCGGCACCTGCGAGGGCAGCGCGGCCCCCGGAACGCGCGCACGCTGGAATCCTTCCAGCCCCGGAGGCAGCGCAAGCTCGGCCAGCCGCTCACCGGTCGACGCGTTCTCCAGCCGCACGTAGGTCGGCGTGATGCCGGCCTTCTTTACCGCCTGCTCCCAGATCACCCCGGCTTCCAGCAGAAGCGTCTCCCCACGAGGGACGTCGGGGAACTCGACCACCTGCCCGGCGTTTCCTCCGGGCGGGTGCATGTAGAGGCAGCGGCGGGGCTCGTAGAAGACCTCGTGCCATTCGCGGGCCGCGTACAGCCACGGCGGCCCGGGGCAGCGATAGGCGCCCTCGCGCGTCCGGGCGCACTCCGCGAAGCGCTGCCCGTCCCGCTCCAGGTAGACCTGCGCCCGACCTGCCGCGAGCGCCTCGGGTGCAGAGAAGAGCACCGGGCGGGCGCGCCCGTTCTCGTACGGCGTCAGCACCAGTGGACCGAAGTGCTTCGGCTCGGCGAGCGGACGGCGGCCGGGGAGGAAGACCTCCTCGAAGGTCTCTACGTCGGCCCGGGGCAGCTCGGGCTGCGCGAGGAGCCAGATCCGCGGGTGCCGAATCAGGTCGTCGCGATCCGAACCGAGATGGCCGACGACGGGGAGAGCCTCGGGAACGTAGAGGCGCGCCCGCTCGGTCCACCACGGGAACAGCAGCACCACGTCATCGGGGCGCTTGTTCTCTTCGAGGTAGCGGGCGGCCTCCAGGTAGTCCCGCTCCGCCGGAGACCCGGAAGGCTCCTTCAGGTGGAACACCAGCGCGGCAACCCCTGCGAGCACGAGCAACGCGAGCTGCACTGGCCACACAAACCGGAGCAACCTGGACTCAGGACTTGGCAAGGCGGATCTTCTGCTCGCTCTTGTCGCGGCAAAAGGTGCAGAACACCGGTTCAGCGGCCTGGAACGACGGCGTCCAGGGTGGATACATCGCGCAGCGCGGATCGAGGCAGTGGTGCAACTCCCACAGGTGCCCGACCTGGTGCATCGCGTGGCGAGCAGCGAACTTCAGCCCCTCCTCGAGATCCTTCTTCGGGAGGGTGCTGACGATGGCCTTGTCCTTCCCCTGCCACGCGAACCCCTGGGTCGGCGCCTTCCCGGTGGGGAACGTGCGCTCGGCCAGCTTGCGGCGGGTGAGAAAGAGCACCTTGTCGTCCTGATAGGCGGTGACCCTGGGGGCCTGCTCCAGGAACTTCGTGGCATCTATCGGGTCGCCGATCCCGGCGGGGATTTCGACCTGTCCCGAATGCTCCGCCCCCACGCCGAAGGCGGTGTAGAGCGTTTGGCAGAACTTGCCGAGCTGCTTCGGGTCGAACTCGTCGAGCGTGACGACGCGGATCACCTGGGGCGACCTCCGTTGGCGCTACTCTTTGGGGGACTTGCGCGGACGGCCGCGCTTCTTCGGCGCCTCGGCTTCACCCGCTGGTTCGGCCGGCTTCGCCTTGGGCGGACGGCCACGCTTCTTCGGCGCGGCGGCTGCTGCCACGGCCTCGGCCTTCGCCTTCGGCGGACGGCCCCGTTTGCGCGCGGGCGGCAGGGC
>JBAWAM010001031.1:0-8929 GCA_049589315.1 Myxococcaceae bacterium | reverse complement strand
CGCCAGCAGCGCGGCGAACCCGCGGGCGCAGGAGCTGGTCTCCGGCGCGCCGCTGTACAACCCGAACGTCGCCGTCCACATCGTCCAGAAGAAGCAGTTCTCGGACAAGGGCAAGCACGAGCTGACGCTGTACCCCGTGCTCGCGCAGTTCAACGGGAAGTTCACCCAGCACTTCGGCAGCGCGCTCGGGTACACCTACCACCTGCACGAGAACTTCGGCCTGCAGTTCACGCCGCTGTTCAACTGGGCCAACGCTCAGTCCCCGTTCAACGCCGAGCTGATCGAGAAGGCGCGGCTGACGGCGGAGCCGGCCACCTCGCTGCTGCTGAATTACGGCGCGCTGGCAGGGGTGGAGGTCACCCCGATCTACGGCAAGTTCGCCTGGTACGACGACACCCTGGCCCAGTTCAGCCTGATCCTCACCGGCGGCGCCGGCTACGGCACCACCCGCCTCCAGCTGAAGGACGCCAACAACGCCGGCCCGGCCACTTTCGGCGACGCCGGTGGCCGCTTCCTCGGCTCGGTCGGCGCAGGCTTCCGCGTCCAGCTCGGTGACCGCTTCGCCATCCGCATGGAGGTTCGCGACGTGGTGTACACGGCGCGGGTCGACAACGTGAACGGCTGCAGCGTCAACGACCTGACCTGGCTGGAAGGGGAGTACCGCAAGGACTCCGCGTTCGATCCTGCCGCCCGCGGCGCGGGCAAGGTCAGCACCGGATGCCAGCTGGACAAGTTCAGCGGTGAATCGAACGGCTACAAGCGGAGCTCGGACATCCCCCTCGCGTACGACATGGTCCGCGAGCCGACCTCCGACGTGCTCAACCTCGTCAGCTTCTACGGCGGCATCAGCTTCCTGTTCTAGACCATGAAAAAGCTCATCACTCTCGCAGTCGTCCTGGCCTCCTCCGCCGCCGTGGCGCAGGACCTCGGCCTGTACAACCGCGCGCTCTCGGCCTTCAACGCCGGGAACCACGACGAGTCCGCGCGCACCTTCTACGAGCTGACCGAGAACAGCACCGACCCGGACATCCGCGCCAAGAGCGAGTACTACCTGGCGCAGAGCCTCCTCCGGAAGGATCTGCCGGTTTCGGCCTACGCCTACTACTTCTCGATCGTGAAGGCGGGCACGAAGCACCCCTTCTACCTCAAGGCGGTGGAAGGCCTGGTCAACGTGCAGGACCGGCTCGAGGACCAATACCTCATCCCGTCGATCCTCAACCGTGAGTACAACGACGAGTGGGCCACACTGCCGCTCGAGGTGCTCGCGCGGATCAACTACCTCATCGGCGCGATCTCCCAGCGTCAGGCCAAGTTCGATGAGGCCCGCGACTTCCTCTCCGCCGTGCCGAAGGAGACCCAGGTCTACGCCAAGGCGCAGTATCTGCTCGGCATCGTCTTCGTGGATCCCCGGTTCCCGGGCGGCGCGAAGAACGAGGATGCGGTGAAGGCGTTCGAGACCGTCCTTTCGCTCAACGGCAACCAGGAGGACCTCGTCCAGACGAAGGAGCTGGCGACGCTGGGCCTGGGCCGCACGTACTACAACCTCGGCGAGTACCAGAAGGCGGGCGAGGCCTACGAAAAGATCCCCCGCTTCACCACCTACTGGGACGAGGCCCTGTTCGAGAACGGGTTCGCCCGCTTCCAGAACGAGGACTTCGGCGGCGCGCTCGGCTCGCTCCAGGCGCTTCACGCCCCGCAGTTCGCCGGCGCGTTCCAGCCGGAGTCGTGGGTCCTCAAGTCGACGATCTACTACTTCAGCTGCCTCTATGAGGAGAGCAGCACGGCGCTCAAGTCGTTCGACGAGCTCTACCTGCCCATGGCGGAGAAGCTGAAGACGCTGCTCGAGGGTGAGGAGCGCGACCTCTCGTTCTACTACCAGCTCGTCTCCAACGAGTCCTCGCAGGAGCTCCCGCGCCCGGTCCAGCTCTGGGTCCGCGGCAACGAGCGCATGCTCGGGCTGTTCAAGTTCCTCTCCCAGATCGATCGGGAGAAGCAGGTGCTGACCTCGAATGCGGCGTGGCAGGGCTCGAAGATGGGTCCGGACATGGTCACCTACCTGGACCAGAACAAGAACACGCTGACCCAGGTCGCGGGCCAGTTCGCGAAGAACCGCCTCCAGGAGGCGATGGAGAGCATCAAGCTCCACAGCGACAACGCGGAGATCATCCGGTTCGAGGTCTCGAAGGCGGAGAAGGAGCTGTTCGAGGCCGGCGTCGACCAGGAGAAGATCCTTGGGACGAAGAACCTGTACCGCCCGGCGATGCCCGCGGAGGACTGGAACTACTGGAAGTTCCAGGGCGAGTTCTGGATCGACGAGATCGGGTACTACCAGTACACGCTGAAGAAGGGCTGCGCCGACACCCAGCAGCAGTAGTCGGCCGGGCGTCCGGAGTGACGACAGCCGGACGCCTGCCTCCCGGTCGGACGTCGCTCCCGTGCGGTGGGCGACGTCGACAGCTGGCGAGGTGTCCGGCGGAATAGCGGTCAGGGCAACAGTCCGCCGAGAACGCGACGTTCCGGCCCGGCTTTGAATTGGATTTTCGCTTGTGTAGGTTGCGCGGCTTCCGCACAGAGGTGCAGGAGCAGGAGACAGCATGAAGGCGTCGTTCCTCCGTTTGCTGGTCGTGGTGGTGAGCTTCGGGCTCGCGCACGGCACCATGTCCCCGGCCTTTGCCCAGGGGAAGAAGACCTCCCAGAAGGCCGCTGCGAAGAAGGCCCCGTCCGCTGGCGCCACGGCGCCGGCGGCTCCCGCCCAGAAGAAGGAGGAGGAGCGGAAGGGCCCCGCCGAGTTCAAGCGCGAGACCTCGACCGAGTTCGACGCGAAGAAGGAACAGCTCGCCGACAAGAAGCGCGACGACGCGATCGAGCAGCTGAAGCGGATCATCCCGAAGATCCAGGATGGTTCTCCGCGGAAGGCCGACCTCCTGTACCAGCTCTCCGAGTTCTACTGGGAGAAGCAGAAGTACCTCTACCGGAAGGCCAACAAGAAGTACGACGACGACCTCAAGAAGTACGACGAGGCGCGCAACCGCGGCGAGAAGGTGGCGGAGCCGAAGCTCGATACGCGCGAGAGCGAGCTCTACCGCTCGGAGACGATGCGTCTGTACGAGACGATCCTCCGCGACTACCCCACCTACGAGCGCAAGGACGAGGTGCTCTTCTCCCTCGGCTACAACCTCTATGAGATCGGGAAGAGGGGCGAGGCGGTCAAGCGGTACGAGGAGCTGACCAAGAACTACCCGGACTCCGGCTTCCTCGCGGACGCGTACGTCCAGCTCGGAAATCACTGGTTCGACAACAACAACCTGGCGAAGGCCAAGCTCAACTTCGAGAAGGCCCTCAAGACCCAGAACCAGCAGATCTACGCCTACGCCCTCTACAAGCTGGCCTGGTGTGACTTCAACGCCGGCGAGTACGAGGAAGGTCTGAAGAAGTTCCACGCGGTGGTGGACTTCGCGGACCAGAAGGGCAAGTCACTCGGCGATCTGAAGACCGAAGCGCTGCGCGACATGGTCCTCACCTACGTCCAGCTCAACCGGCCGGACGACGCCGTGGCCTACTACAGGCGCAAGGCCCCGAAGAGCCGTCAGTCCCGCTACATCTCCAGCCTCGCCAACGGCCTGGCCGGCGCCGGCTACCACGAGAGCGCCATCAAGGTGTTCCGCGGCCTGATCGACGATGAGCCCATGCGCGCCGAGGCGCCGGACTTCCAGCAGGCGATCATCCAGAGCTTCGAGAAGCTGCGCCAGCGCGACCAGGTCAAGGCCGAGGTCAAGAAGCTGGCGGAGCTCTATCGGCCGGGCAGCACCTGGTGGAAGACCAACGAGAGCCGCGAGTCCGTGCTGCGCAACGCGTTCAACGTCTCGGAGGAGGCGATGCGTCAGGTGGTCACCGACTACCACCAGGAGGCGCAGAAGACGAAGCAGGTGGAGACCTATCGGCTCGCGCGCGACATCTACAAGCAGTACGTGGACGCGTTCGCCACCAGCGCCGACCCCAGGTTCGTCTCCGACTTCGCGTTCAACATGAAGTACTACTACGCGGACATCCTCTGGGCCCTCGAGGACTGGGAGGCCGCGGCCGTCCAGTACGAGCAGGTCGTCGCCTTCAAGATCCCCGAGCGCGACACCGCGAAGGAGGTCTCTCAGGAGGACTACCGCAGGAACGCCGCCTACAACGCGATGCTGGCCTACGGCACGCTCGTGAAGATCGAGCGCGGTGAGCTCCAGAAGACCGAGCTCAGGGACAACCAGAAGATCGACGAAAGGAAGAAGAAGGGCACCGTCGAGAAGCAGAAGAAGGTGACCAAACGCTCGGTGAAGGAGCTGCAGGAGCAGCCGCTCACGACGTACGAGCAGAAGCTGGTCGCGTCCTGCGACACCTACAACCAGCTCTACCCGAGCAACAAGGACGAGATCGACGTCCGCTACCAGGCCGCGGTCATCTACTACGATCGCAACCACTTCGTTGAGGCCGGCCGCCGCTTCACCGACATCATCAACAAGTGGCCGGAGGAGCGCCGCTCGCAGGAGGCCGCGGACCTGACCATGGCCGTCCTCGAGGAGAAGGAGGAGTGGCTCGAGCTGAACAAGAGCTCCCGGACCTTCCTCGCGAACAAGAAGCTGTCCAAGCCGGGCACCGAGTTCTCCAGGCGGGTCGCTGGCGTGGTGGAGGGCTCGCAGTACAAGTACATCGACGAGGTCATCTACAAGCAGCAGAAGAACCCGAAGCGGGCCGCGGAGATGTTCCTCGACTTCGTGAAGGAGTTCCCGAAGTCGGACAACGCCGACCGCGGGCTGACCTACGCGATGATCATCTTCCAGGACGCGCAGGAACTGGACCGCGGCATCGAGGTCGGCGAGCGCGTGCTGACGGAGTACCCGGAGTCCGCGTTCGAGCTGAAGGTCCGCTTCACGCTGGCCAAGTTCTACGAGCAGACCGCCCAGTTCAGGAAGTCGGCGGAGATGTACCTCGCGTTCATCGACGAAACCGACCTTGCCACCGGCGAGAAGAAGGACGCGAAGGGCAAGAAGGTCGTCGCGAAGAAGCCGAAGAAGGCCGAAGGCGCCGTGTCCGACGAGGAGCTGAAGGGCCTGCACGCCGAAGCGAAGGGCTGGCTTGCCGACGCGCACTTCAACGCGGCCCTGTGGCTCGAGGGCTTGGGTGAGTACGACCAGGCGATCGCCGCCTGGAACACGTACATGACCCGCTTCAAGGACAAGCCGGACGTGCCGGAGATCCAGTTCAACGTCGGGCTGGTCCTCGAGAAGCAGCAGAAGTGGGCCGACGTGGTGAAGCAGTACGAGTCCTTCAACAAGCTCTTCGCGAGCGACAAGCGGGCCACTGCGGCGCAGCACTACCGCGCGAAGTACCGCCAGTGGCGCGCCCACAAGGAGTTGAAGAACGACCGCGAGCTGGCGCGGCTGCAGGACGAGATGCTCAAGGGCTTCGCGAAGCTGGGCGACAAGGAGAAGCAGGACATCCGCGTCCTCAACGCCTACGCCCACATGCGCTTCCTCGGCACCGAGCCGATGTGGAGGAGCTACCAGGACATCAGGTTCACCAAGGTCGCCACCATCCGGAAGGACTTCAACGCCAAACAGAAGAAGATCCAGGAGGTCGAGAAGACCTACACGGACGTCCTGGCGGTGGGCGATGGCGAGTACGGCATCGCGGCGCTGACCCGGATCGGCCTGGCCTACGGCGACTTCGCCCGGAACATCATCGACTCCCCGGATCCGAAGGGCCTCGATGAGGAGCAGCTCGACATGTACCGCTCCGAGCTCGAGAACATGGCGTTCCCGCTGGAGGAGAAGGCGATCCAGGCGCTGGAGACGGCGCTGGCCAAGGCGTACGAGCTGTCCATCTACAACGAGTGGACCCTCCTGGCGCAGGACCGGATGATGAAGTACCGCCCCGGCTACTACGGGAAGGTCCCCCAGGTCTCGTACGTGGGCAGCGAGTTCTTCGTCACGGCGCCCGTCGAGAAGACCCTGGGCGTGGCGAAGGCCGCGCCGGCGTCGGCGCCAGCGAGCCAGAACCAGAAGAAGGGCACCGAGTCTTCGGCCGGGGGCACCGCCCCTGCCGCGGCGGGGCAGCCGTAGAAACCTTGAACCGATTTCACCAGGAAGGCTGAGATGTTTCGCTCTCCCCGCATCATCGTCATCGGCGCCATCGCGGCGCTGGGCCTGACCGGCTGCGCCACCGTTCCGGAGAAGAAGCCGGAGCCGGTGGTGGTCGAAGCCCCGAAGCCCAAGGAGAAGACCCCGGACGCGTTGTTCGCCGAGGGCGTGAAGGCGCTCGAAGAGAACAAGGTGGACGAGGCGAAGGCCGCGTTGGGCAAGGTCCTCGAGACGCAGCCGGACAGCGTTGCCGCCCACTACAATCTCGGGGTCATCGCCGAGAAGCAGGGCAACGTTGCCGCGGCGGCCTCGCACTACGAGGCCGCGCTGAAGCTGGCCCCCAACCACACCCCCTCGCTGCTCAACGTCGGCAAGGTCTACCGGCTGCAGGGGCGGTTCGACAAGGCCATCGCCCTGTATGAGGCGGCGCTGAAGCAGCCGGGCCGTGAGTACGACGTCCAGCTCCTCAACAACCTTGCGGTGTCGTACCGGCTGGCGAAGCAGTACGACAAGGCAGAGGAGGCGCTGCGCAAGCTCCTGTCTCGCACCAAGGACAACCCGGACGCGTACAAGAACCTCGCGCTGGTCTACTACGACCAGGGGAACTACCGGCTCGCCGAGTTCATCTCCGGCACCGCCCGTAAGCTCGATGACAAGGATCCCGGCGTCTACAACAACCTCGGGATGATCTACGTCAAGACCGACCAGAAGGCGCTGGCTCTGGGCCAGTTCCAGAAGGCGGTGCAGCTCAACCCGAACTTCGCGCCCGGCCACATGAACATCGGCGCGATGGCTCTGGAGTACCGCGACTACCAGACCGCCGAGGCCGCCTTCCGCAAGGCGCTCCAGCTCGACCCGAACTCCCCCGAGGCACACCTGTTCCTCGCGTGGGCGCTCGAAGGACAGAAGGGCCGCGACCCGAAGAAGGGCCTCGAGGCCGGCGCCGCGTTCGAGAAGTACCTGACCTGGCGCAAGGACGCCCCTGACGCGGTGTGTGGGGCGGGCTGGTCCTACTCTGTGGAAAAGAGTGGCTGGCAGAAGGCAGTCGATTACTTCGAGAAGTGCCTCTCCATCGCCACCCTGGCCGATTCGGACAAGCAGATGATGGAGGCGAAGGTGAAGGGCCTGAAGATGATGATCGCCCAGGGCCAGCCGCAGCCGCCCGCTGAGACCCAGCCGGAGAAGCCGAAGGCTGCGCCCACGGGTGGACAGGGAACTTCACTCCTCGACAAGGTGTCAGCAGAAGAGGCAGCCCAGGAGGCAGCCACCGACACCGCACCCGCCGCCGGTCAGCCCGGGGAGGGCGGCGGACAGCCGCAGCCGGCTCCAGAAGGTGCACCGGCGCAGTAACGGATCGTTGACGGGGGTGCTTCGCCCCCGTGACAGGGATGACGAAATTCTTTTATAGTTCGCCACCTTCCGGCCGGTCCGGGCGGTGCAGAGAACAGGGAACCTCAACAGTGCGAGCGTTGTCGAATTGGATGGTTCCAGGAGGACTCGAGATGAAGCGCTGGACGCTGGCAGTAGCTGTTGCGTTGCTGGGAGTCGTCGCGGCTCCTGCTTACGCCCAGGACAAGGTCATCCAGGAGGAGGACCGGACCGTTTTCCGCAAGAAGACGGTGATCGACTTCACCGACGTGGCGGTCGAAGGTGAGCTGACCAAGCCCGAAGGCTCCTACTCGATCTCCAAGAAGAAGACGCGGTTCGACAGCCTCATCAAGGTCCGCGACAACTTCAACCCTGAGCTCCAGAAGTCGGTGGACAACCTCTAGGCGCACATGGCGAACGAAGACATTTCCAGGGCGATCGCCGAAGCGGTCTCGGACGGGAAGGGCAACCAGAAGATGAAGAACCAGCACAACGTGGCCCGCGGCCTGGCCGGCACCGGCAAGAACGCTGCGGCCCTCTTCAGCGAGCCGCTCTCCCCCGAGGCGACGCCGGCAGAGGACAGCAAGATCCTCCAGGTGGCCCTGCTGTGGGGCGACACGCTGATCAACGTCCAGCACTTCGCGGACGGCGTGCCCGTCACCATTGGAGAAGGCCGGCAGAACAAGTTCAACGTCTTCTCGCCTGGCGTGGGTGATTCGTTCACCCTGGCCACCTCAAGCGGCTCGAAGACGCTGGTGAACGTCCCCAGCGAGGCCGGCATCGTCGTGGCCTCGGAGAAGAGCCATAGGTCCCGCGAGCAGCTCCGCTCCGAGGGCAAGCTTCGCGCCAGCGACGGAGCGACCCGGGCGGACGCCATCGAACTGGGCCTGCACGACCGCGCCCAGGTTTCCTTCGAAGATGTCGCCTTCATCGTCCGGTATGTCCGCCCGTCCGCGGCGGTGCCGGCCGGCTCGTTCGAGGAAGCCGACTTCTCGTTCTTCAAGATCGTCAGCATCTGCATGATGGCCGCCGCCGCGCTGGTGGCCGCCTTCCTGCTGACGCCGCGCGACGACAGCGGGATGTCCGACGACATCTTCGCCAACCCCTCCAAGTACGTGAAGCTCCTCGTCAAGCCCGAGAAGAAGGTCGAGCTGGTGAAGAAGCTCTCGGGCGTGGAGGAGGGCGCGAAGGCCAAGGACGACGAGGGCAAGTTCGGCAAGCAGGAGGCGAAGAAGCCTGACGCCGACCCCTCCAAGAAGGGCGCCCCCGTGGTCGACGCCAACAAGCGTGAGGAGGACCGCAAGAAGGTCATGAGCGCGGGTCTTCTCGGCGCGATGGGCGGCGCCTCCGGCGCGGCCTCGAACGTGTTCGGTCCTGGCGGTCTCGGCACCGGCATCAACAACGCCCTCGGCGGCCTCAAGGGCGGCGCGGGCGTGGGT
>JBAWAM010001030.1:0-2807 GCA_049589315.1 Myxococcaceae bacterium | reverse complement strand
GCGGCATGCGGGGCCGGCCGAAGCGGCGCAACGCGAAGGTCCACAGCCCCACTCCGAGCACGAGCTGCAGGATGGCGAAGTGGAGGCCGTAGCGGGCGGCGAAGGCGGCCATCGAGCGGTCGTCGGTGAAGCCGTGGTGGAACTCGTCGAAGGCGACCTGCCCGTCCGGACCGGCCGCGGCGGTGAGCAGGCTCAGCCAGAGCTGTGCGTTGTCCGCGAGCGCGAGGCGCCGGTTCATCGCCAGCTCGGGCGCGGAGATCACCACCACGCGTCCGCTCTTCCACGGCACGAGCGCGGCGACGGTGCCGCCGAGCTGCGCGTCGATCAGCAGGGGGATGGCGTGTCCGGGAAGATCGAGGTGCGTGCGGACCTCGGCCTCGGCGTGCTCGACGCCCCGGGTCCACACGGAGGGCTGGGGCGCGACGAAGGTCCTCATCCCGGCGCTGCCCTCGACCGGAACCAGGGTCACGCCGAGCTCCCGGAGCAGCGGGTCCTCGGGATCTCCGATGGGGACGTAGATCAGCGTGTTCCCGGCGCCGAGGTGCTCGAGCAGCTTCTCGCGTTCGTCGTCGGACAGGGACGGCGCGGAGAAGGCGTTCATGCCGCGCTTCTCCGATTCGACCTCCTCGTCGCTGACGTCGTCCTCGGACTCGTCCCGGTACAGATCCGTCCGGAGCGCGCGCGTTCCTTCGTGGTACACGCCGAGCAACACCAGTTGTGCGTTCTCCGGGATGAGCTCCAGGTCGGTCTGGTGGCGCCGCACCCGCAGGCCGCTCTCCTCCGAGAGCAGGTACAGCGCGCGGGCGCCGTCGGGCTCGGAGCGCCAGGTCGAGAGCACGTCGGCGAAGCGCCCGCGGGCGGCGCTCCGGACGAGGTAGCCGCCGGCCACCACGAGCAGCACCAGCCCGGCGACGATCATCAGCGGGAAGCGATCACGCATTCGGGCTTCCCGGGTCGGGGGCGAGGATGGGCTGCGACAACCGCCGGAAGGCGAGATACCCGTCCTGTCCGACGTCCGTGCTGCCGTACCAGGCGAAGTCGAAGCGGAGGGTCAGCTCGCGGAACGTCGGGAGCCACTCGCGGCGGCCGCGGAAGCCTCGGCAGTAGTCCCAGTTCGAGAGGGTGGGGTCGTAGTCGATCGCTCCGGCCCGGTGCAGGCGTGAGAGCAGCGCGAGGTAGAGGTGCCGGACTGCTTCGCGGAAGTTCCCCGCGGCGGCGAGATCATCCGCCAGCGAGGCCCAGCCTTCGGGCGGACGGGCCAGGGCGCTCTGTTCGCCGGTGCCGGTCCCCGGGGCCGCCTCCGCGAGCACCTCCAGCTCGGGGCGATCCTGCGCCTGCGTTCGCAGGCTGCGCACCAGGACGACGATCAGCAGGAGCACCATTGCGGCCACCAGGACGATGACCACGGCGCCGGCCGCGCCCATGCCCAGGTTGGGGAGGGGATCCGGCGAGTGGGGCCGCACCTCGCGCTCGGAGGGTTTGAGCAACCACGCGAGGAACTTGAGCCAGGTCTCCCGGAGCCAGGAGGAGGACCCGTCTCCGTCTTCCACCTCGGCGGGGCGAGGGGGCGCGGTGGCGAACTCGGACCGGCCGAGGATCTCCTTCGCCCGGTCCGAGGCGGTCGCCGTGGGCGCGCCGGTGGAGGCCACCGCTTCGCGCACCAGGGGAAGGGTGGCGTCGAGCCGCTGCTGGAGCGTGTCGCAGTCCTCCCAGTCCCACACGTACATCTCGGCTTCATCCGCCAGTCGCCGGAGCGCGGCGTGCTCGGCGGGGGGGAGCCGATCCGCGCCGTTCAGCTCATGTTCGAGCGTGTGGCTCTCGTATCCGCATTCGGCCGCGGCGCCGCGCAGGCGCTCGAGGGGTGCTCCCCCCTCGGTCTGGGCCCACCCGTCGACCGGGAGGAGCGAAGCGCCGACGGCGAGTGCCAGCGCGGCGGCGATGTCCCGGGCGCGGCGGAGCGGCTCGTTCCGGCGCCGCCGCTTCGGAAGCTGCTCCACCGCGGCGAGCAGGTCGAGCCCTTCCTCCCGGACCCTTCCATCCAGGAGCAGCAGGGTGGCCACCGCGGCGCGGAGGGGCTCGAAGAGCACGAACGCGAGCGCGATCACGATGGTGACCCATTCGGCGTTGTCCATCGAGGCGAAGCGCTGCGCGTAGGTGAGCTCGAGCCCGGCGAGCTTCCGTCCGAGGTAGATCAACGTGTTCGCCGCGATGTGCAGGTTGAGCGCGACCAGCAGGAACACCGCGAACAGCACGCGAACGGCGGCCGCGATCCGCTTCGCCGACCCGAGCATGCGCGCGCACGTGCCATACAGCGCGAGCGGGTGGCCCTGACCCTTCATCGTCACCGCATACGCCACCGTCAGCGCGGGCATGAAGATGAAGGCGAGCCCGAAGGAGAAGGGCAGGGAGACCGCGTTCACGACCGCGATGAACGCGACCGTGATGCTCAGGCTGGGAAGTCGCGCCAGCGCCGCCTTGAAGGCTCCCCAGGTGGTGGGGGGCTCAGGCGCGAGGAGCTGCTGGTCGAGGTAGTGGCACGCCGCCCCCTGACAGAGGCCGCGGAAGAACCAGGCTGCGGTGAAGAGCAGCGAGGGCCCCAGCACGTCGGCGCCGCGGCTGAGCGCGTCGACCATGCGCAGCAGCGCCCAGAGCACCGCGACCCCGCCGGGGAGCGTGAGCGCCCACACCCCCGAGGAGCGCGCGCACAGCCGGATGGCCGCGTCGAACAATGCGACCGCCGTACGGGGACGGAGCTCTGTGGCCGGGACCGCCATTCAGCCCTGCACCACCAGCGCGGTCACCCACAC
>JBAWAM010001029.1:0-5561 GCA_049589315.1 Myxococcaceae bacterium | reverse complement strand
ATGACGAGCTGTCTCCCGATGCGCTCTATGAAGTGGCGCGGGCGCTCGACCGGGAGCCGGATCTCGACCTTGTCTACTCCGACGAGGACAAGCTGGATGAAAACGGGAGACGGTTCGAAGGACGATTCAAGCCAGACTGGTCTCCCGAACTCCTGCTGTCGCAGATGTACATCGGCCACCTGGGCGTCTATCGGCGCTCGATCGTCGAGGAGATCCGCGGGTTCCGGAAGGGATACGAGGGCAGTCAGGATCATGATCTCGCGCTGCGCTTCACCGAACGGACCCGACGCGTCCGGCGTATTCCTCGCGTCCTCTACCATTGGCGAGTCAGCGCGACCTCAGCCGCCAGCGGGCACGGCGCCAAGCCGTATGCAATCGATGCTGCACGACGCGCACTGGAGGACGCTCTCGAACGCCGTGGCCAGCAGGGGTTCGTCGAAGCGCTGGCGGCGCACCCGGGTCATTACACGGTCCACTGCGCCGCAGACCCGATGCAGAAGGTCAGCATCGTCATTCCGACCCGGGACGGAGCGGCGCTTCTCGAGCGCTGCCTTTCGTCACTCGTCGAGCTGACGAAGCACCCGAACTGGGAAGTATGTGTCGTCGACAATGGCAGCCGGGAGTCTGCGACGCTGGAGTTGTTTTCGCGTTGGAAGGGGCGCCTCGGAGAGAGCAGGTTCAAGCTGGTTCGCCGAGATGAGCCCTTCAACTTCTCCCGTCTGATCAACGCGGGCGCGCAGGCGACCGACGGGCAGTTGTTGCTCCTCCTCAACAACGACACGGAGATCATCGACGGCGGCTGGCTGGACGCGCTGGCGGGTTACGCCCGGCAGCCGGAGATCGGCGCCGTCGGCTGTCGGCTCCTCTACCCCGACGGCGTGCTGCAACACGCAGGAATCGCCCTCGACCCCCGGTTCATCGCCGTCCATGCCCAGCAATTTCTCCCCGCGGACCATCCGGGCTACTTCGGCCAATTCGTCAGCGCCGTGAACTTCAGCGCGGTGACGGGCGCCTGCCTGATGGTGCGCCGCGAGGTGTTCCAGGCAGTGGGGGGCCTGGATGAGCAACTCGCGGTCGCGTACAACGATGTGGACTTCTGCCTTCGCGTGCAGGCGCTCGGACTGCGAAACGTGGTCCTGGGGCACGTGCGCCTCGTGCATCATGAATCACGTACTCGCGGCTATGACACTTCTCCAGAGAAGCGACGGAGACTCGAAGCCGAGGGCGCAATCCTCCGCGACCGTTGGGGGGGCCTGCTCCTCGATGACCCGGCAACAAATCCGAACCTCAATCCGGTCGACTACTCGCTGAGAATCGAGCGGACGCGCGGGTCTACTCCCGGTCGAAGCCCATGAGGCGCGTCTTCATCGATGTCGATCGCTTTCTCCTCGGCACACTTCTGCTGGGGTTCATCCTCCGGTTCGCCTTTTGGCGCCTCGGCGCCGAATGGACCTCCGTAGAGGGCGCGCTCCGGTGGCCGGATGAAAGGCTCTACTTCACCCTCTCACGCGCCATCCAGGCACAGGGGCTCGAGTACTTCATCTCCGACGAGCGCGTGACCTGGGTCGCCCCGGGGAACCCGCTGTATCTGGGGCTGCTGAACTGGGTTCGATTGATCAAGGCGGTCAACATCGTCGCATCGACCGCGACGATCGGCTTCGTGTTCGGCGTGGCCCGCAGAATGTCCCATCACGTGGGCGTGGCACGGGTCGCCGCGCTCCTCACTGCGACCTCGCCGCTGCTCATTGAGTACGCCGCCACGATTCTCACGGAGGCTCTCGTTCGCCATACCCAGGTATGGCTACCCGCTCGTGCCGGTGATGGCTGCGTTCGCAGCGCAGGGGCTGGCCGCCTGCGGCCTGCTCCCGAAGGACGGGGCTGTTCACAACCCGGGCACGACGACCGTTCGAAGGCTCGCGCTGCTCACCATGGCGCTGTTGGTGCTCTCCCTCCTCTTCGGATGGGAGGCACCCTAGGCGTCCCTGGGGGCGCGCCGGGGGCGCTATCTGAGAATGAGCTGCAGCCACGAGACTTCGAACGGCCCCGGGACATTCAGCGGGTCGAAACGAAGGCCCACGACTGTGCGATCCTCTTCCCAGGCGGCAGCGGTTTCGGGCGCATCCAGCCGGAGCACGTAGTCGCACCACTGGTCGGCCAGACCGACAAGCCTGACCTTTGCGGATTTCCGCTCGGAGTACCCCTCGTCCTGTCGATGGGTCCAGAACAGCTGCGCATACGGCGCTTGGGCGAGCGAGTGCTTCAGGCGGAAGCGGAGGCCTGCCACGCGACGGGTGGAAATAGGGCGAATGCCGAAGTCGATCTGCGGATCGTCGGTACTCGCCACGAACGCAGTCTTCACAAGCCCGCGCCGGATGACTTCAAGCCCTGACGTGCTTCGGACGTGTCCCGTGCGGCTCCCCGGAATCAGCGGAGGCATCGCATTCACGGATTCGGTCAGCAGGCGACCGGCAGTCCATATTCCCCTGGGAGCGTACGGTTTGAGCCTGCCCAGGTAGCCGGGAGACTCCCGGGATGGGAGCGACGGGTCCCGCTCTACCGGTGGGGGCTCCGCAATGTCCGCAGCCGGAGCATCGGCTTGCACACGAGCTTCGAACGCGGCGCGCAGCACCTGCGGGTCTGTCATGGGGACCGACAAGCGTTCGGTGAGACCGAGCTCCGAATAGAACGTACTCAGTCGTGCCGTGCTCTCCGCGACGGACAGTCGGTCGGCAGTAGCCGCCTTCGCAGCGAATGGCGCAAGCGACTCCGGGTCCGCGATGAACTTCCGCAGCTGCGCGACGATCTCGTCCATGTCCGCGCAGGTCACCCCTGCGCCCGACGCGGAGATTCGTTCCTCCAGTGACCCCCGGCGCAGAGCGAGCACGGGAACGCCCGCGGCCCAGGCCTCAGACAACACGAACGAGAAGGTCTCGTTGACGGCCGGCAGCAGCACGACGAGATCGATGCCCCGCTCCGCGAGCAGGCCTGTGATGTCCTCCCGGCGGTAGCGCCCATGGAAATGGATGTCCGTGGCACGCGCCCGCGTGAGCCTGGCTTCGAAGTCGGTCAGCTTTGTGGTTCCAAAAAAGTGCCACTCGAGGGGATCGCTCTCCGTCCGGCTGACCAGCTCCAGATACCCATCGGCGCCCTTGATGGGATGAGCGACCTCGCCCACCACCGCCACACGAAGACGATCGCCACGCGGCGCACGCTGCCGGGGCGAAGCGATGTCGAGCCCGTGAGGGATGACCACTGTGCGCGCAGGCAGAGGCAGGTATCGGGAGACAATCTGTCTCGCCGATTCCGAGGGGAAGATGACGCCTTCGGCGATCTCCACCAACGTCGTGAAGGCCCGCCGATGGGTCAGCCTCAGCCCAATCGGATCCGGCTCTGGAACGCCCATCCGTTCGAACAGCGCCGCGAGACAGCCGGGTTCCTTGATCTCCGGGTCACATGCGCACGAGGCGCCGCGCGCGTGGTCGAACATGTTCCAACTGGGGCAGACCGCATAGTAGTCGTGACTCGTGTACACGACCGGCAGCCCGCTCTGCTTCAGCGTGCTGGCCAGGGACAGCGGCCAGTCAATCGCGTGATGCACGTGAACCCACTGGATGCCGAAAGCGCGGATGAGCGCGAGCAACTGCGCATCGACATCCGGTCGCTCACGGTCATTCCGGATGACGGGTCTCTCGATCGGGAACTTGAACCAGAGGGGATTGGAGATGTCCCCGTTCAGGATCTCTGCCACGCGGATGTTCGGGCCCTGGCACCAGGCGACGACAGCCCGAGGGAAAGCCAACGCGCGAAGGAGATCGCGGACGTGGAACTCCGTGCCGCCGCCATTCTCCGCCAGAGGCGACGCATGCAGCAGGAAGAGGGGCGCCGAACCCGATCCGCCTTTCAGGCGCGCCAGCTGGAACCGGATCTCGTCGTGCAAGGTCGTGAGCGGATTGTTCTCGAAGAAGCGTGCGACCGCCGCGTGGTAGCCCGGGTGCTTCTTCTCGAGAATCGCCCCGTTCTTCGACTCGAGGGCATGTCCCTCGGCGGCGAATGAAGCCTTGCCCTTGTGCCAGACGAAGACGTCGTCGCACAGCCTGTTCGTGAAACCGGCCTTCTTTGCGCGCTCGACGAGATCGTTCTCTTCGCCAAAACCACGTCCGAAGGATACCTCGTCGAAGAGGCCGATCTCCTCCAGGACGACATTCTTCACGAACATGCAGAACCCGACGCCGGTCGGGATTTCGGGGCGCTGCCGACGGGATACCGTCGACACCAGCGCGGCAAATCGCGCGGGCGTGAACCCCTCCGGGATGGGATTGTCCTTGCCGCACTCGGGGATGCTGCACAGCGTCGCGTTGTTCGAGAACGGCGTGAGGATTCCCGTCTGCGGATCCTCATACGCGGCAGCAACGAGTCGCTCGAGGAAGCCCTCGAACACCTCGGTATCGCTGTTGAGCAGGAGGACGTCCCTGTCACCGGCATACCGCATGCCGCGGTTGGCGGTGAGTACGAACCCCTGGTTCTGCGGCTGCGTCAACACCACGACCCGCTCATCCCTCTCCGCGAACTCGCGAAGCATCGGCGCCATGAGCGGATCGGGGCTGCAGTCGTCCACGAGGATCAGTCGCCAGTCACCGGTCGCGTGGCGCAGCACGCTCTCGATGCAGCGCCGAGTGAACTCGCGGGCGTTGTAGATGGGAACCACGATGTCCACCCCAGGGGACGTTCTGGGCTGGAGCGAGCGGCGGCGCTTCCGGATCACCGCGATGTGCTCGTCTCCTGCGCCGTCTCCGGTGGACACCAGTTCGACCACATCCGCGCCGCCACCGGGAACGACATGCGCGATCACCCGCTCGAACAGCGCGAGATCGAAGACATGGAAGTGGATGCGATACCCCGTCCGCTCGAGCTCAGCCGCGAAGCGCTGCTGTTCCTCAGTGGGCATCTGGGAGCGGACGCTGCGAGCCCAATCGATGTAGTGCTCGTGATCCCGCTCAGCCCGCTGGTCCTCCACAGCCATGTTGTCTTCGAGGAGGTGACCGAACGTCGTGACGGCCCGGGTCCGGTCGAACCCATTGTTGCGGCTGGGAATGGCCACGTACAGGCAAGCACCGGGACGCAGGACCCGAACCCAGTGCGCCAGCGCTCCGAGCGGATTGCGCATGTGCTCGAACACATGGTTGGCAATCACGAACTGTTCGGATTCCGCGGAGAACTTACGGAGGGCCTCAGCATCCGAAATGAACGTCGGAGTAATCAACGGAGCATCGCCGAGCTCGGGGTACTCCTGTCGGCACTGCTCGAGCGTGAGGCGGTCCACGTAGCGGACGTAGGCCGACGGCGGAACCTTGAGCGGATTGTTCAACGCCCCGAGCTCGATGCCGTCTCCCGCCAGAAACCGCGCGGCGAGGTTGTCCCGGATGCTGAACGAGCCGGCCCGAGCGATCTCGGCATCGGAGACGAGCGCCAGAACCCCGACTTCGAGCACGCCAGGACCGTCCATCGGATCGAATCGGAGGGACTGGACGCCTTCCGGTGGCCATTGAGCGAGGGGGATCCGG
>JBAWAM010001028.1:0-5932 GCA_049589315.1 Myxococcaceae bacterium | reverse complement strand
CCCCTGCCCCGTCCCGCCCGGTCGTCCCTGCCGGTCCCCGTCCCCGCGCAGATCGCGAGGAGCGCGTGAAGATGACCCCGCTGCGCAAGCGCGTGGCGGAGCGTCTGGTCCAGGCGCAGGCCACCGCGGCCATGCTCACCACCTTCAACGAGGTGGACATGGGCGAGGTGATGGCGATCCGGAAGACCTACCAGGACGCCTTCGTGAAGAAGCACGGGGTGAAGCTCGGGTTCATGAGCTTCTTCGTGAAGGCGGTGATCGATGCCCTCAAGACGTTCCCCGCGGTGAACGCGGAGATCGAGGGCGAAGACGTCATCTTCAAGCGCTACCACGACATCGGCGTGGCCGTTTCCGGCAGCCGCGGCCTGGTGGTGCCGGTGATCCGCGACGCGGACAAGCTGTCGATGGCGGAGATCGAGAAGGTCATCGCCGACTTCGGGACCCGGTCGAAAACCGACAAGCTGACCATGGCCGACCTGCAGGGCGGCACCTTCACCATCACCAACGGCGGCATCTTCGGTTCGATGCTGTCGACACCGATCATCAACCCGCCGCAGACGGGCATCCTCGGGATGCACAACATCGTCGACCGGGCGGTGGTGAAGAACGGGCAGATCGTGATCCGGCCCATGATGTACCTGGCCCTCACCTACGACCACCGGCTGATCGACGGCCGGGAGGCCGTGCAGTTCCTGGTAGCGGTCAAGAACGCGGTCGAGGATCCCCAGCGGATGCTGCTGGAGATCTAGTCGGCTGGCGGACAGGCGGACAGGGTGAAAGTGACCCGGAAGGGATGATTCCCTTTCCGGGTTCTTTACTTCAGTCATCCGGTACGACTAGAAGGCTCGGCAGTTTGCCGGTGCCAAGGGTACTGGTGGGCCGGGCAGCGCTTTTCGCCGCCTGAGACGAAAGAAGCAGAGAGAAACATGGCAACTGGTACGGTCAAGTGGTTCAACGACGCGAAGGGCTTCGGATTCATCACGCAGGACGGCGGTGGCGAGGATGTGTTCTGCCACTTCAGCGCGATCCAGTCGGATGGGTTCAAGAGCCTCGCTGAGGGGCAGAAGGTCGAGTTCGAAGTGGCTCGCGGCCCGAAGGGCCTGCAGGCCCAGAACGTTCGCCCCATCTAATTTTCAGGCGACGATTTCAGGCTGAATCAGAAGGCCCGGTGCACGCGCACCGGGCCTTCTGCTTTGCGGGCAGCGCGCTGTACGCGTTCGTGGCGCCGTTCTTCGGAGCCGTCACCTGCTCGAAGCCGCCGAGGAGCGCTTCGGTTGCAGCACGTCCGCGAGCTGCTTCAGCATCCTTTCCTGGAGTCGGAGAGTGATGTTCGGGTCCGCCACCATGTGGGTGAAGTCGCTCAGCGGCAGGACGTCGTGCGCCTTCCCCGCCCTGAACAGCGCGTCGGACAGCTTCAGCGTGTGGAAGAAGTACACGTTATCGTCGGCGGTCCCGTGGATGAGCAGCAGCGAGCCCTTCAGGTTCGGTGCGTAGGTGAGCAGCGACGCCTGCTCCCACGCGGCCGGGTTCTCCTGCGGCAGCCCCATGTACCGCTCGGTGTAGTGGGTGTCGTAGTCGCGCCAGTCCACGACCGGCGCGCCGGCGACGCCGACGCGGAACACGTCGGGGTACCGCAGCACGCCGAGCGCGGCCATGTAGCCGCCGTACGACCAGCCGGAGATCCCCACCCGGTTCATGTCGAGCTCCGGCACCTCCTTCGCCAGCGCGCGCAGGGCGGTCACCTGGTCGTCCATGGGAACGCCGGCGAGGTCGAACTTGATCGCCCGCTCCCACGCGCGGCCCCGACGGTTCGTGGTGCCGCGGTTGTCCGACTTCACGACGATGAACCCATGGTCGGCGAGCCACTGCAGCAGCAGCTCCTCTCGGAGACTGTGCTTCACCTCGAGGTGGTGCGGGCCGCCATACACCTGGACGACGACCGGGTACTTGCGGCCCTTCTCGAAGTCGCGCGGGCGGATGATCGCCGCGTAGAATCCCTCTCCCGGGCCGACCTTGCGGATCTCGGTGGTCGGCTTCAGCTCGGGCTCCATCGCCACCGAAGGCACATCGCCCACTCGGGTTCCATCGGTGCGCCAGACCGCCGTCCGGGGCATGTACTTCAGCGTGGTGGTGGTCACCACGAGGTGCTGACCGTCCTTCGCCAGCACCGCGCTCTGCGTCGCGGGGCCGGCCTCGTCGGTCTTCACGCGCTCGGGCGCGCTGCCCTCCTTCACCCGATACAGCACGGTCTCGGTCGGGTTGGGCGAGCCGAGGAAGTAGAGCGTCCCGCTCCGCTCATCCCAGCCGACGAACTCCCCGTAGCCCACGTCCCGCGGCACCAGCGTGCGCTGCAGGGCGCCATCCTTCGCGCGCAGCTCGACCTCCGGCCCACCGTTCCGTTCGGTGAACCAGAGGAACCCGGACCCGTCCTCCTTCCACACCGGGAGCTGTCGATCGAGGTTCACCCACGCCTCGTCCTGCTCGGTCAGCAGCGCCTTCGTCGCGCCGCTGGCCAGGTCGACGCGCAGCAGCTTCTCCTCCGTCTGGTGGCGGTTCTGCACGAGCACGTGCAGGCCAGCCTTCTTCGGCCACGCCACCCGCGCGAGGTACGGATACGCCTTCGCATCCCACTTCACCCAGGTCGTCCGGCCACCGGCGATCGGGACGATGCCCAGCCGGACGTCGGCGTTGTTCTTCCCGGGTCGCGGATACGGGAAAACGGTCGCGCCCTTCTCCGGATGGGTGGGATCGACGATGGCGAAGGGTTCGACCTTCGAGGTGTCGGTGCGTTGATAGGCGATCGACTTCGAATCCGGCGACCACCAGAAGCCGGTGTAGCGGCGCATCTCCTCCTGGGCGACGAACTCCGCGAGGCCATGGGTGATGTGGCCCCCGCCGCCCCGGGTGAGTCGGCGCTCCCGGTTGGTGGCGAGGTTCAGCACATACAGATCGCTGCCGCGCACATAGGCGATGTGCTTCCCGTCGGGCGAGAACCTCGGGTCGAGCGGAGCGCCCTCGCCGGTCTTCAGCGCCTTCACCTCTCCGGTCTTCCGGTCGAACACGTAGAGCCGGCCGGAGATCGAGGTCGCGATGAGCCTGCCGTCATCGGAGAGGGTGTAGCCGATGATCCCGCGCGCGCTCATGCGGAGGCGCTCGAGCCGGGCTTTCTCCTCGACCGAGAGCTCCTGGGCGACGCCCTGCAACAGCGCGTCCGCGGTGAGGAGCTCCTCGACGTTGCCGGTGGCCAGATCCATCGCGTACAGCGACTGCACGCTCGAGGTCGGACCGGACCGCAGGAACATCAAGGTCTTGCCATCACCTGTGAACCGGAGCCCGCTCGGTCGGCCGTTCAGGAAGCGGCGGGTGCTGGCGTACCTCTCGAGGAACTCGTCACTGGGAGCGGCGGCTTCAGAGGTCATGAGCGGAACCAGAAGGAGCAGCGCGAAGGGAATGCGGCGCATCTGGCCTCTCTATCAGCCGACGACGCCTTTTTGTGGCACGCTGAACGCGGTATGCGCTCCTTCCGCATCGTCCTTGCCGGCTGTGCTGCGTTCCTCTTCGCCTGTGGCCAGGGGGCCCCCGGATCGGATGGCGGCGTCGGAGGTGGACCGCCGAGGTTCGGCGGCGGTGGGAAACCCGACGCGGGCACCGCCGACGTCACCTGGCATCGCGACGTCCAGCCGATCGTCCAGGAGAGCTGCCTGGGCTGCCACGGCGCCGACGGCATCGGCCCCTTCCCGCTGGAGACGTACGAGCAGGTCTCGTCGATGCGCGATGCGGTCGCCGGCGCGGTGAAGAACCGGCGCATGCCGCCGTGGACGCCGGATCCGGACTGCAACAGCTACCTCGACGAGCGCCGACTCACGCAGGCGCAGATCGAGACCCTCACTGCCTGGGCGTCGGCCGGCGCGCCAAAGGGAGATCCCGCGGACGCCCCTCCTCCACCCGAGGGTCGGCCGGAGTTGCCGTGGGTGGATGCGACGCTCGATACCGGGTTCGACTACACGCCTTCGACGGCGGCCCCGGACGACCATCACTGCTTCATGCTCGACCCGGCGAACACGTCCGCGAAGGACGTCATCGGCTTCGACATCGTCCCCGGGGTTCGCCGCATGGTGCACCACGTCCTCCTCTACGCGGCGGACAAGGCCGAGGCGGTGATCAAAGACTCGAACACACCGGAGCCGGGATGGACCTGCTTCGGCGGCCCGGGCACGCAGAATGCGGCGGTGGTCGGTGGATGGGTGCCGGGAACGCCGGTGACGCAGTATCCGGCGGATACGGGCATCCGGATCGGGCCGGGCCAGGCGCTGGTGATGCAGGTCCACTACAACACCCGAGCCGGGACCGCCGCCGACCGGACGCAGGTGAAGCTCCAGTACGCAAAGTCACCGGTGCCGAAGCCGGCGTTGATCTCACTGCAGGCCGAGGGAGCGTTCAGCATTCCGCCCAACAGCACGGGCTACACGGTCACCCACAACCAGACTGTCCCGGTCGGCGTCACGGTCTACGGCATGCTCCCCCACATGCACACGCTGGGACGGCGAATCCAGGTGGGGATCAAGGACGGCGCGTGCCTGGTGGACATCCCCTCGTGGGACTTCCACTGGCAGCAGTTCTACATGCTGAAGGAGCCCATCCAGGTGCCGGCCGGTTCACAGGGCGTCGTCACCTGCTCCTGGGACAACCCGACCGGGCGCACCGTCGCCTGGGGCGAGGGCACCTCGGACGAGATGTGCCTGAACTACTACTACGTGACCGTGCCCTGAACCGCGATGACCACCCCTGATCATCTCCGCCTCGCTGGCGTCGTCCGATTGGGACTGTCAGGGCGAGGGCCAAAGGACGCGTTCCTCTTCGATCCCCATCGGCTGGCGCTGCCGAGCTGGGCACTCGCGCTGGGCGAGCAGCGAAGCGCGCTGCTGATCACGCTCGACCGCCACCTCGACCTGGTGCCGCCGGCTTCGCCCGAGCGGATCCCCGACGCGAGCGCCGGACTGCGCGCGCTGGACGAGTTCGCCCGATGGGAGCTCGACGTCCGCAACTACGACCACATCCTCGCGGCCATGGAGTGCGGGCTGGTCGGCGACTTGATCGTCATCGCCCGCGCCCGCCCGCGGGGGGCCTGGGAAGGCAGCACCTACACCGACCGCCGGGGACACCTGCACCGGATCGTGGTCGCGCCGCACGTCGATCGGCTCTCCGATGGCTACGGAAGCCGCGACGCCTCACCGGAGTCGCGGGAGGCCGAGGCGCTCCTCTCCACCGATTCACCAGTGCTGCTCGATGTCGACCTGGACTGCTTCACCACGCCCAGCGACGCGGACCCGACCGAGATCGTCCCGTGGACGCGGGAGCTGATCCGGCGCCACCTGATGCCGGCCGGTTCCGAGCGCTTCTGGGACGCGGTGCTGACCCGGACGATCGCCCTCACCTTCGCGCGCGAGCCGGCGCACTCGGGCGGAGTGGTGCCCGCGAACCGGTTGTTCGAGGACGTGTCCGAGGTCCTGTTCCGCGAGCTGCTGGGGACGGACCTGCCCTAGCCGCTAGAAGTGGTAGACCCAGCGGGTCTCGCCGGTCGCGCCGTCGAGGGCGATCGCGAAATCCCGCGCTGCACCTGACGTCACGAGCACGAGCTGGTCACCGACCTGCCGCGCAGCGCGGAGGGCCCGCTGCCGCTCCAGCTTCGCGGTCCACAGAATCCGGCCGTCGCCGAGGGACACGCGCGAGACGAAGATCTGCCCGAGCGTGTCGGCCTGCTCCGGGTATACGGCGATGATCGAATCCGGGCCGTCGAGCTTCAGCGGCTGGCCGCGATCGTCCACGAGCCACTCGCCCGACACGAACCGCTCCGGCTGTGGGAGCTTCAGCGCTGCGCCGTCGGTCGCACCTGCCAGGGTCGGCTTTGCCTGAAGCACATGCGGCACCGGGG
>JBAWAM010001027.1:0-11496 GCA_049589315.1 Myxococcaceae bacterium | reverse complement strand
GCCCGCGCCCGCCCCAGTGCCGAAGCCCGAGAAGGTCGCCGACATCGAGCGCAAGTCCGGTGGGGCGAAGGCCCAGCCGTCGACCACGGAGGAGCAGGTCGCGCTCGCAGCGCGTGACTTCTTCGTCCGACTGCTGGCCGGAGATGCTCGCAGCATCTCGGAGCGCGCGGCGCTGCCCTTCCAGCTCGAGTCCAGTCGGTACCTCGACCAGCAGGCGCTCTTCGACGCCTGGCTCAAGGCGCTCCGCAACAAGCGGACGGACCTGCTGACGCTGAACGGGATCGAGGTCCTCTTGCCGGAGGACATGGAGAAGAAGTACGGCAAACCGCCCGCGCGCCTTCAGTCGCTGCCGTGGCGCGCCCCGAAGACGTGGATCGCCGTCGCCAACCTTTCGGGCCGCGCGGCGATCGCCGTATTCAGGGAGCGCAAGGAGGGAGAGTTCGAGCTCGTCGGCTACACCGACTGAGAAGCGAAGTCCCGAAGCCGCTCCAGCCCCTTCTGGATCGCCTCGCGCGAGGTGGCGAAGCTCAGCCGCAGGTAGCCCTCCGCGCCGAAGGGCATCCCGGGGACGGCGGCGATGCGGAAGTCGTCGAGCAGGATCTCGGAGAGCGCCACCGAGGTCCCGATCTCCTTGCCCTTGTACTTCCGCTTCAGCAGGCCTTCGACGTTCGGGAACACGTAGAACGCCCCTTCCGGCATGCGGCAGCGCACGCCTTCGATCGCGTTCAGTCCTTCGACGAAGAGATCCCTCCGCGCCTTGAACTCAGCGACCATCTTCCGGATCGGCTCCTCGGGGCCTCGCAGCGCCGCGACGCCGGCCTTCTGCGCGATCGAGGTCGCGTTCGAGGTCGACTGATCCTGGATGTTCTGCATCCCGCCGATCAGCTCCCGCGGACCGGCGGCGTAGCCGAGCCGCCAACCCGTCATCGAATACGCCTTGCTGAACCCGTTCACCACGACCGTGCGGTCCTTCAGCTCCGGCGCCACGTTGAGGATGTTCCGGAACGGGGTGTCGACGTAGAGCAGCTTCTCGTAGATGTCGTCGGTGACGATGAGGCAGTCGTGCCCGCGGACCGCGTCGGCGACGCTCCGCAGGGCCTGCTCCGAGAGTACCGCGCCGGTCGGGTTGCTCGGGCTGTTGAGCACGATCGCCCGCACCCGCGGGTTGAGCGCGCGCTTGAGCATCTCCGGATCCGGCGCGTACCCGTCGGACTCGCGCGTGTTCAGGATGACCGGCGTGCCGCCTGCCAGCCGCACCATGTCCGGGTAGCTCACCCAGTAGGGGGCGAAGATGATCACCTCGTCGCCCTCGCCCACCAGCGCCTGGAACAGATTGTAGAGGGAGTGCTTGGCGCCGACGGAGACGAGGATCTGCTCGGGCGTGTACTCCAGCCCGTTGTCCTTCTTCAGCTTGTCTACGATGGCCGCGCGCAGCTCGGGGATGCCGGCGGTCGCGGTGTACTTGGTGAAGCCGCCCTCCACCGCTTCGATCGCGGCCTTCTTGATGTGCTCGGGCGTGTCGAAGTCCGGCTCGCCGGCGGCGAAGCTGATGACGTCGACGCCCTTTGCCGCGAGGGCCTTGGCCTTCGCATTCAGTGCGAGCGTGGGAGACGGCTTGATGGCGGAGAGACGCTGAGCGAGCTTCATAGGCCGCCCAACTTGCAGCGGAGTTCGCGTCGGTTCAAGACCGTTTCAGGTCGTCTGACCGAACTTGGCCTTCAGTCGTACCAGGACGTTCTTCGGCACCAGGCTGTCGACGTTGGCGCCGAGCGCCGCCGCCTCCCGGACGATCTGCGAGGAGATGTAGAAATAGTCTTCGCCCGTCATCATGAACACGGTCTCGACATCCGGCGCGAGGGTGCGGTTCATGTTCGCCATCTGGAACTCGTAGTCGAAGTCCGACACGGCACGGAGCCCACGCAGCAGCACCTTCACCCCGCGCTGACGCGCGTAGTTCACCAGCAGGCCATCGAAGGCGTCGACCTCGACGCGAGGATCCGGACAGGCCTCGCGGATGAGCTCTATGCGCTCTTCGACCGAGAACAGCGGCGTCTTCTTCGGGTTCGTCGCGATCGCCACGATCAGGCGATCGAACATGGTCAGACCGCGCTGGATGATGCTGAGGTGGCCGTTGGTGAGCGGATCGAACGACCCTGGATAGATGGCGACCGGCATGGGCGTTGAGTGTCGACGGGGTTGTGGGATGGGTCAAGCAAAGCGATACAGCGACACCAGCGTGTCTCCGAACTGCCGTTGATCGACGCGGGCAAGCTTGTCGAAGGTCTCCGGCGCTTCTTCGCGGCGATCGTGCTCGATCACGATCGTCCCCTCCTCTGCGAGCAGGCCGTTCTGCACGACCTGCGCGAGGAAGTCCGGAACGACCCGCGCCGCGTACGGCGGGTCAGCGAACAGCAGATCGAAGCGGCGGCCCGCCCGCCCGAGGTGCTCGACGGCACGCGCGACGGGCTGGTGGAGGATCTCCACTTTCTCGGTGAACCCGAGCGCACGCGCATTGTCGCGACAGAGCTGGATGGCTTCACGATCCTGGTCCACCAGCACCGCGTGCTCCGCCCCGCGCGACACGGCCTCGAGCGCGAGCGCTCCGGTGCCTGCGTAGAAGTCGGCGATCTTCAATCCGTCCATCCACTGTCCGAGGATGTTGAACAGCGTCTCCCGGACGCGATCAGCGGTCGGGCGGATCGTCCCCTTCCCCTTCGGCCCGAGCAGGGGCCGTCCGCGGGCTGTTCCAGCGACGATTCTCATCTCAGTACAGCCTTCCGTGGGCGAGCGCGTCGATCGCCCGGGACGCAGAGCCTCTCGCTCCGAAAGCGCCGAGCAGGTCCACCGCCACGCCCCAGGTCATCGCCTCGATGCGCAATTGCGTGCGCTCGTCGGCGCTTCGTCCGGGATCGAAGCTGGCCAGCAGATCCCGCGGCGGAAGCCGCGCCTCGTCCGAGGCCTGGCGGAGCGCCTCCGCCTGCTCCGGCGAAAGCGCAGACATTGCGATCCGCGCCACCGCCTCCATGGGATCGACCTTCCGCACCCCCGCGCCGAGCCAGGTGAGCGCGAGCCGTTCGGGCGCGGCGCTCTCGTCGTCGAGCGACAGCGCGGCCCCGTGTGCCCGGGCGACCTCTCCCAGCGCCTTGAGCAGGCCGAGATCGAGCTGCCAGCTCTCGCGCGGTGAGGGCTCCAACTGGTAGGTGAACCCGGGCACCCGGAGAAACTGGACGAGCACGCCCTGCGCCGCCAGCGTCTCCAGCAGCGCCCGCGCGAGCTGGGACGGCGCCCTGCGGTCCTCGTCGATGGGCGCGGTGATCTCGATCCCCAGCTCGCGTTCGACGGCGGCCTGGGTCAGCGAGAGATACACGGACACCGCTTCATCTATCGGGAGGGTCGACGCGTCGATCGAGATCAGCGTGAAGCCCGCGTCCACGCAGCGGAAGACATCTCCGGCGAGGAGCTCCACGGTACGCGGGTCGGACGTGGTGACCCGGAACGGCCCCGCCTGCAGGAACAGGGGCTTGCGGTGTCGGTAGTCCTCACCGACGTCGCGCACCATGTCGATGAAGCGCTGGGCCCCCTCCCGGTCGGCGAGCGGATGCGGACAGGCCAGGCCGACCACCGCGTCCGTCTCCCGCGACGCGCGGAGGATGCCGTCGATCGCGGACGGGGTGTACGCGGGAATGCAGGCCAGCCCCACCTCGCCGCCGAGCGCGGTGAGCAGATCGCGCGGGTTGAGCACGGGGATCCGGCAGTCCGGGCCAAGCCGGGTCGCCGCGTTGGCTGGACGAAGCGCGAGCACCTTGTCGAGCGGGGTCGAGGTCACGATCGGGTCATAACAGCGTCAGTGGACCTCGCCCACGTGCGCGTAGCTCTCGCTCTCGATCTGGATGGTCGTGTGATCGATTCCAAACCGATCGAAGAGCTGGTGCTTCACCGCGGAGAGGATCTCGTCGTTGTTGCACTTGAGCGGATCCGGGACGACGAGGTGGGCAGAGAGCGCGTAGATGCCGCTGGAGATCGTCCACACGTGCAGGTCGTGCACCGCGATGACCCCCTCCACGCTCAGCATCAGCGTACGGCATTCGGCCATGTCCACGTGGGCCGGCGTGGCCTCGAGCAACACGTCCACCGCGTCGCGCACCAGCCGGTACGCGCCCACCAGGATCACCAGCGAGATCGCGATGGAGATGATCGGGTCGACCACGTACCACCCGGTGGTCCACATGATCACCGCGCCGACGATGACCCCCACCGAAGACAATGTGTCCCCCAGCACGTGGAGGAACGCGCCGCGCACCGTCATCGAGTGACTGCGGTGCAGGAGGCTCAGCGCGATCAGGTTGGCGACCAGGCCGATCCCCGCGACGACCAGCAACGGTCCGATCTTCACCGGCTCGGGGGTGCGGAACCGCTCCCACGCCTCCCAGGCGATCACCCCGGTGATGCCGAGCAGGAGGACGCCGTTCGCCAGCGCGCTGAGGATCTCCAGGCGGTAGTAGCCGTAGGTCTTCCGGATGTTCGCCGGCTTGGTCGCAAACCAGAGGGCCAGGAGCGACAGGGCGATGGCCGAGACGTCCGTCAGCATGTGGCCCGCGTCGGACAACAGGGCCAGCGAGTTGGTGAGAAACCCGCCCACGGCTTCGGCGACGGCGATGGTCGACGTGAAGATCAGGGACAGCGCCAGCCGCTTGCGGTCCTTCCGCCGCTCGATCCGCATGACCGCGCCCGGCTGGGCCGGGCCGTGGTCATGGCCGTGCCCGTGGTCGTGCCCCCCATGCCCACGCTTCGAACTCACCTTTCCTCCCATGGTTGAGCTCTACCGAGAGGACCGGCTAAAGTTCGGACACTTGTACGCTTAGCTGTCCTGAATCTGGACAGAGGCTGGGGAAGGTCAATGGACTTAGAGAAGCACCAGAACTTGCACACCATCATCATGCTCAAGGAAGTCATCCGCAAGTGGTGGCGCTTCGAGCTGGTGTTCGCTGACAAGAACGGCGTCGTGGTCGACTGGCACAAGGGAAACATCGTCCCGCCGCCGAACGACTTCTGCCGGTTGTCGCTGTTCTCGAAAGAGGGATTTCGCCGCTGCAGCACGTCGGTGCGGGTATTGCACGAGAAGTTCCGGAGCTCGAAGAAGTTCCGCGATCCGCTCTTCCACGATTGCCACCTGGGTTTCAGCATCGTCGGTGCCCCCCTCTACATCGACAACGAGTACGAAGGGTTCCTTTTCGTCGAAGGATTCATGCGGCAGCCCCCGACGGAGCGCGACGCCGACATGGTCAAGGGCAAGATCACCGAGATGAACAACGGCGCGACGGACCTCGACCGCGCGGTGGAGCGCATCCCGGTGATGACGCCCGACGAGGTCGGCAAGCTCACCGATCTCCTCAAGTTCGCGGTCAATGAGATCGCCAACTACGAGATCGAGATGACCAAGCGGGATCAGACGATCCAGTCGCTCTCGTCGGAGCTGTCTGACCGCTACAAGTTCGAGAACATCGTCGGCAAGTCGGGCCCAATGCTGGAGATCTTCCGGCTGCTGGAGAAGGTCTCGAACTCGGACTCCACGGTGCTGGTGAATGGAGAGTCGGGCACGGGCAAGGAGCTGGTCGCCCGGGCCATCCACTACAACGGCCCGAAGAAGGACAAGCCGTTCGTCGTCCAGAACTGCTCCGCCTTCAATGACAACCTCCTCGAGAGCGCGCTCTTCGGTCACGTGAAGGGTTCGTTCACCGGTGCGGTGCGCGACAAGAAGGGCCTGTTCGAGCTCGCCGACGGGGGCACCTTCTTCCTCGACGAGGTCGGCGACATGTCGCCGGCGCTTCAAGTCAAGCTGCTGCGCGTGCTGCAGGAGGGCACCTTCCTTCCAGTCGGCGGGACCCAGGTGAAGGAGGTCGACGTCCGGGTGATCGCGGCGACACACAAGGATCTCGCCGAGCTGGTGAAGAAGAGCCAGTTCCGCGAGGACCTCTACTACCGGATCAACGTGATCCGGATTCAGGTCCCCTCGCTGCGCGAGCGCCGGGATGACATCCCCATCCTGATCGATCACTTCATGAAGAAGCATCACCGGGAGGGACAGCGAGCGCGCGGCCTCGCGCCCGATGCCATGCAGATCCTCCAGAACTACGCCTGGCCGGGGAACATCCGGGAGCTCGAGAACGAGATCGAGCGCCTGCTGGTGCTCGGCTCGGATCTGGAGATCATCCCCGGGGACCTCATCTCCAGCCGGATCCGGGACACGCTGTCGTCGAGCGGTGCTTCCCTGCTCCCCGCCTCGGTTCGCGCCGCCGGGAAGCTCAATGACGCTGTGGAGTTGTTGGAGCGAGAGATGATCGCCGCCGGACTCGAGCGCACCCGGTTCAACAAGAGCCGGCTTGCTCGTGAGCTCGGCATCAGCCGGTCCAACCTGATCCTCAAGATCGGCAAGTATGGGTTGGAGAAGCCGGGCATGGACGGCGGCGACGACGACGACGAAGTTCGCTCGTGACGAACTCCTTTGATGCTGGGGCTGCCGTGTCTGCGTATTTCCGACAAGACTTCCTCGATACACCGGACGGAGCCCGGCTCTACTTCCAGCTTCACGGGGAAGGCGAGACCGCCGTGGTCATGTGCGACGGCGTCGGCTGCGACGGGTTCGCGTGGAAGTACCTGCTCCCCCGGATGAAGCAGAAGCACCGGGTCATCCGCTGGCACTACCGCGGACATGGGCTCTCCGGGGTCCCGGACGATCGCGACCGGATCGGCTTCCAGTACACCGCGGACGATCTCGCGCGGGTGCTCGATGCGGCGGGGGTGAAGGACGCCATCGTCTTCGGGCACTCGATGGGCGTGCAGGTCGCGCTCGAGTTCCACCGCCGGCATTCCTCGCGGGTGAGGGCGTTGGTGCTGCTGTGCGGCTCCTATGGGTACCCGCTCGACACCGTGCACGACGACACGCTGCTCCGGCGCGTGTTCCCGTTCGTGCGGACGATCGTGGAGAACGCACCCGGGCTCGCCCGCCGGGTCTCGCGCTTCATCATGAAGACGGAGCTCGCGCTCCAGGTGGCGCTGACCTTCGAGCTCAACCGCGAACTGCTGGCGCGCAACGACATGCTCCCCTACTTCGAGCACCTGGCCGCCATGGACCCGGTCGTCTTCGTGCGCACGCTCGAGACAATGGCGGAGCACTCCGCGTGGGATCACCTGCCGCGCATCGACGTGCCGGCGCTGATCGTCGGTGGCGAGCAGGATCGGTTCACGCCGCTCTGGTTGTCGCGGCGGATGGCCGAGGCGATCCGCGACTCCGAGTTCATGATCGTCCCCAACGGCAGCCACACTGCGCCCCTGGAGCAGCCGCATCTGGTGTGCGAGCGCGTCGAGCGCTTCCTCCGGACGCGCTGCAACGACGCCACGGAGACGTCCCGGTCCGTTCCCGCCCTCGAATCCATCGGGTGATGCGCTCTTCGGGCGCACGGCTGGCGCTCCTGCTCGCGCTGATGGCGCAGCTGCTTCCGTCCAATTCGGGCGCCGTCGCCCCGTCGGTGCGCTGGCACACCATCGAAACGGAGCACTTCCGGGTCCACTTCCACGAAGGCCCGAACATGGAGGCGCTGGCGCAGAAGACCGCGCGCATGTGCGAGGCCGCGCACGCACTACTGGTGCCGAAGCTGAAATGGAGCCCGCACCGACGCACCGATGTCATCCTGACGGACGACGTGGACTTCGCCAACGGCTCGGCGTTCACCCTGTATCGGCCGTGGATGCGGCTGTACGCCGAGGTCCCCGAAGACCAGTCGGTGCTCAACGACTTCGACGACTACCTCTGGAACCTGGTGGTGCACGAATACACGCACGTGCTCCACCTCGACACCGTCGGCGGGATTCCGTCGGTGGTCGACGCGATCTTCGGGAAGGTGCTCATCCCCAACGCGTACGTTCCGCGCTGGTTGACCGAAGGGCTCGCGACGTACGAGGAGACCCACCTGTCCAACTCGGGCAGGCTGCGCTCCTCGCTGTTCGACATGTGGCTCCGGGCGAGCTTCCTCCAGAGCCGGGGCCCGTTCGAGCTCGACGAGATCAGCCACGTCCCCCTGGCGTGGCCGCGCGGAAACCTCGCCTATCTGTACGGCGGGTTCTTCCTCCAGTACGTCGCTGAGGAGGTCGGCGAAGAGACCCTGCCGGCGTACTTCGACGCGTACGGCGACCGGTTGATCCCCTTCACGCTGAACGACACCGCGCGCGAGGTCTGGGACATCGACTTCCCTGCGCTGTACGCGGGCTGGCTGGAGAAGACGCGGGCGCGCATCGAGGCGCAGCTCGCGCCGGTCCGCGCGGCGGGGCTCACGCCCATGCGGGTGCTGACCCGGTCGGGCTACAACACCGACGAGCCGCACCTCACGCAGGACGGCGAACGGGTCGTCTACCTCGAGGCCGGGCCGGACAGGCGTCCCGCCCTCCACAGCATGCGACGGGACGGCACCGATGACCGGCGGGTGCGTGAGCTGTGGTCGAGCGGGACGCTGGATCTCTCCGCCGACGACACCCGCGTGGTCCTGTCCCTGCCCGAAGTCTTCGAGCAGTACTACACCTTCGACGATCTCTATCTGTTGGACCTGGCGACCGGCGACCTGGAGCGGCTGACGTGGGGGCTGAGGGCGACCGAGCCGGCCTGGTCGCCCGACGGCAAGCGCGTGGCGTTCGTCGGTCGCAGCGGCGGCGCGCACTCGTACCTCGGGCTGCTCGAGGTGGCCTCGGGCGCGGTGTCGGTGGTGCTCGAGGCCACGCCCGATCGCCGGATCTTCACCCCCCGGTTCAGCCCGGATGGGCGGAGCGTGGTGTTCAGCCAGAGCGACGGCGCAGGGCGTCGGTTGGTCTTGCTCGATTTGCAGCGCGGCGACACGCGTGTCCTCCTCGAGGGCAACGGGTACTTGTTGCAGCCCACCTTCGCCTCGCCGGACCAGATCGTCTTTGCCGGCGACCGCACCGGCATCTACAACCTCTACGCGCTCGAGCTCTCCACCGGAGCGCTGACCCAGCTCACCAACGTGACCACGGGCGTGTTCAGGCCCAGCGTCTCACGCGACGGTCGGCACCTCGCGTTCACCTCGTATTCGGCGAACGGCTACGACGTGGCGGTGATGGACGCGCAGGATGCCTTCGGCGGCGAGCTGCCGGGTCGCCCACCGAGGCCCGCCCCGGTCTACAGCGACGCGCCGGACGAGCCCCGACCCGTCGAGCGCTACGCCCCCTCGTCCACGCTCGCCCCGCTCTACTGGCTTCCACTGTTCGGAACGGATCCGCTGGGCGCGAACGTCGGCGTGACCACCGCCGGCGCGGACATCCTCGAGCGGCACCTCTACTCCGCCCAGGCGACCTGGGGACTCACCTCCCGCGAGCCGGGCCTGCTCCTGAGCTACACGAACCGCACCTTCCACCCCGGCATCACCGTGTTCGCCCAGACGGGGATCGCCCAGTCGCCGGGGTTCCGGGCCGGGCTGTACGACCGCCAGTGGGCGGCGGGCGCGCAGATGCGCGTTCCCTTCTCCTCGCTCGACCGGCTGTTCCAGCTCTCGTTCGGGTATGAGTACCGGCACTTCGATCCGCGCTTCCGCTTGACCTTCAAGCCCGATCAGACGCGGCCGCTCCTCCCCCGGGAAGGGAGCACCGGGACCGTCTCGCTCGGCTTCTTCTTTTCGAACGCGCGCGGCTTCACGAACTCGGTCAGCGCCGAAGAGGGGCACGTCGTCACGGTTTCGTTACGGCATTCGGGCCCGTGGACCGGCGGGACGTTTGCCTTCTCCTCGGTAGAGGGCGCCTGGCAGACCTATCTGCGGGCGCCCTGGCTCCAGCACCACGTTTTCGCGCTGCGGCTGGCGGGCGGTCTCGCCGTGGGAGACGTGGGGAACCGGCCGGTGTTCGGGCTCGGGGGGCTTCCGCTGACCGACCCGCTTCTGCAACTTCTATTTGGCAGTCGCTCCGGGGCCGGGGCGCTCCGGGGCTATCCCTCCGCAGCCTTCGCCGGGAACAGCTACGCGCTCGGCACCCTGGAGTACCGCTTCCCCCTCCTCGTGGTGGACCAGGGCGTCTCCACCCTGCCGTTCTTCCTGCAGCGACTGCACGGGGCGGCGTTCTCGGACGTTGGCAGCGTGGGCAACCGGGCGTTCGAGCCTGGGCCCCTCAAGCCGTCTGTCGGCCTGGAGCTCCGGACCGACCTCGTGCTGGGCTACTCCCTGGGGACTCAGTTACGGTTCGGTGTCGCGCGCGGGCTCGCGGAGGAAGGCGAGACGGATGTTTATCTCACCCTTGGAAGTTCATTCTGAGGTCAGTGGTGTTGATTGCCACGCCCGCCCGCCCGACATATAAGCCGCCTCCTCAACCCCCGGGGCGAAGTTTTTTTGAAATCCGGGTGTTATTCGGGCTCGCCTCACAGCATCGAGCACCAGGTATCAATGATCTCACGCGAAAACATCCGTAACGTCGCCATTGTCGCTCACGTCGACCACGGCAAGACCACCCTCGTCGACCACCTGCTCCGGCAGGCCGGCACCTTCCGCGCCAATGAAGCCGTTACCGAGCGCGTGATGGACTCCAACGATATCGAGCGCGAGAAGGGCATCACCATTCTCGCGAAGAACACCGCTGTCACCTTCGAGGGCGTCCACATCAACATCGTGGACACCCCGGGACACGCCGACTTCGGCGGCGAGGTGGAGCGCGCCCTCCGGCTGGTGGACGGGGTCATCCTCCTCGTCGACGCCGCCGAGGGTCCCCTGCCCCAGACCCGCTTCGTGCTCTCCAAGGCGCTGGCCATGGGCCTGAAGACGGTGCTGGTGATCAATAAGATCGACCGCCAGGACGCCCGCCCGAAGGAGGTGCTGGATCAGGTGTACTCGCTGTACATCGATCTCGGCGCCGACGATACGCAGCTCGAGTTCCCGGTCGTGTACGCCGTCGCTCGCCAGGGTCAGGCGTCGACCAGCCTGGAGCAGCCCGGCACGACCCTCCGGCCGCTGTTCGAGTCGATCCTCAAGCACATCCCCGCGCCGCACGTCGGCGAGGGCGATGCGCTTCAGATCCTGGTCGACAACCTCGACTACGACGACTTCGTCGGCCGTCTCGCCATCGGCCGCGTCCACACTGGTCGCATCGCGCCGAACATGCCGGTGTCGGTGATCCGCGAGGGTGGCAAGATCGAGCAGGGCAAGGTGGTGAAGCTCTACGGCTTCTCCGGTCTCAAGCGGGCCGAAATCGCCGACGCCGGCCCGGGCGAAATCGTCAGCATCGCCGGCATCGAGAACCTCTCCATCGGCGACACCATCGCCTCCGTGGAGAAGCCGGTGGCCCTGCCCCGCATCGAGGTGGACGAGCCCACCATGATGATGGTGTTCAAGGTGAACGACGGTCCGCTCGCGGGCAAGGAGGGCAAGTACGTCACCTCCCGCAACCTGCGCGAACGCCTCTACCGCGAGGCGTACCGGAACGTGTCCATCCGAATCGAGGACACCGACGCGC
>JBAWAM010001026.1:0-2017 GCA_049589315.1 Myxococcaceae bacterium | reverse complement strand
CGAAAGGTGGCGGGCGACGTGCTCGAACAGTGGCAGTTCGAGGTCACCGGTGGCGGGCGCGTCTGGTACTGCATCGATGACCGCCGCAAGCGGGTCATCCTCATGCTTGCGTCGACCAAACATCCGAAGGTGACCGAATAGACGCGTGGTCACCCTAACCGGGCGATGCGCCCGCTCGACTCGCGGTTCGCGCCCGTGATGACCACCCTCATAGGGCGAGCCTGGCGACGAGCTCCGTCCCCCACCAGCCGAGCAGGACCGCTGGACCGTGGACGCCTTGGCCTCCCGGTGACACTCTCGCCCGCCCGATGAGGACCGCCCTGCTCCTGACCGCCCTGACCCTGATCAGCTGCACCAGGCGCGTACCCGGAGGCGAAGGAACCATGGCCGACATCGGCGACACCGTGGTCTACGCAGCGAAGACCGTCCGGACCCTCGACCCCACCGCGCCGATCGCCCAGGCCATCGCCGTGCGCCACGGGAAGGTGATCGCCGTCGGCACCCGGGCCGAGGTGCAGAAGCAGGCCGGCCGGGACGCGCGTGTCGTGGACCTCGGCGAGGCAGTGATCGTGCCCGGACTCCAGGACGCCCACGCCCACCTCGCCGGGCTCGGGTGGGCCCTGAGCGTGGCGAACCTGAACGACACCCGGTCCGTGGATGAGGTCGTGTCGCGCCTGAAGACCGCCGGCCCCGAGAGCTATCAGGGCGACTGGCTGATGGGGCGCGGCTGGGACCAGAACGACTGGACCAGCGGGCCCGGGGCCGGGCAGTTCCCCACGCGCGAGGCGTTGGACGCCGCGTTTCCGGACACGCCCGTGTACCTGTCCCGAGTGGACGGCCACGCCGCGTGGGTGAACAGCGAGGCCCTGCGCCGAGCGCGCATCGGCGCCTGGACCAGGGACCCCGCCGGCGGCCGAGTGGTGCGAGACGCGAACGGCGAGCCCACCGGCGTGCTCGTGGACAACGCCATGAACCTCGTCACCGAGGTCCTCCCCGAGCTCACCGACCCGCAGCTCGAGAAGCGCCTGACCGCCGCGCTGAAGAAGGCGGCCGAGGTCGGCCTGACCGGGATCCACGACGCCGGGATGGACCTGCGGACCTTCGAAGTCCTGCAGCAATGGGACCTGAAGGGAGCGCTGCCGTTGCGCGTGTACGCGATGGCGGACGGGCAGGGGAAGGACGCCGAGCGGTTCGTGGGCCGAGGGACGTTCAAGGGCCGGATGCTGACCCTGCGCGCCGTGAAGTTCCTGATGGACGGCGCGCTCGGCTCGCGAGGCGCCGCGTTGCACGCGCCGTACAGCGACGATCCCGGCAACAGCGGACTCCTGCTGCTGACGCCCGAGGAGCTCGAGGACCGCGCGCGCCAGTTCATCGCGCGAGGGTTCCAGGTGGGCGTGCACGCGATCGGAGACCGCGCGAACACCCTCGTGCTGGACGTGCTCGAGCGCGCGATGACCGAGCCGAGCACCGTGGACGAGCCCAATGCCGGGCGGCACCGCCTAGAGCACGCGCAGATCCTCCGGGCCGAGGAGCTCGACCGCATGAAGAAACTCGGCGTGATCGCGAGCATGCAGCCCACGCACGCGACGAGCGACATGCCGTGGGCCGAGGCGCGGCTCGGGCCCGCGCGCATCCAGGGCGCGTACGCGTGGCGGAGCGTGCTGGAGAAGGAGATCCCCCTCGCGTTCGGGAGCGACTTCCCCGTGGAGCAGCCCGAGCCCTTGCTTGGCCTGTACGCCGCGCGGACCCGCCAGGACCCGAGCGGGGCGCCGACCGCCGGCTGGTACCCCGCCCAGCGCCTGAGCGGCGAGGAGGCCCTGCACGCCTTCACCACCGGCGCCGCGTACGCCTCGTTCGCCGAGGCCGAGCGAGGCGAGCTGAAGCCCGGGATGGACGCCGACTTCGTGGTGCTGAGCGTGGATCCCGTCGATGCCCCCGCGAAGGAGCTCCTCGCCGCGAAGGTGCTGATGACCGTGGTGGCCGGACGGGTCGTGCACCATCGCGAGGAAATGCAGAC
>JBAWAM010001025.1:0-2306 GCA_049589315.1 Myxococcaceae bacterium | reverse complement strand
GCGCGCAGCCTCGGCGGCCTTTCGCGCGGCTTCCGCTCGCTGACGGGCCTCCTCCGCACGACGGGCGGCCCCGCTCGTCCCGGAAGGACCTGAACCACCGCCAGTAGGTGCCAGACCGCCCATGGACTCTCCCCCCTTCGCGGAATAGAGGTCCGGGCCTTCTAATGAGGCTTCAGGTTCAGCGCCTGGAAAAGAGCTCGGCCAGCCTCAGGCCAGGCACTCGGCGAGGTACGCTTCGAGCTGGTCGAAGGTTCCCCCGAAGCCCTGGCGCATCGAGGCGTACATCGACGCGTGCCACGCGCGCTCGGCCGCGGTCGCATTGATCGGTGCGCCCCGCAGGGTGAGGGTGGTCTTTCCTCCCTGCTCCGTCAGCGTCATCCAGTTGTAGATCTCGAGCGGCAGGTCCGGGCTGAAGGGCCCGCGGACGATGTTTCCCTGCGGGTCGGAGAACGCGTTGATGAAGACGATGCGCTCGGGAGCGGAGATCTCCCAGTAGGCGAACTTGCCCCACATCTCCATCCCGCTGGCGTTCCGCATGACGTAGTGGAAGGTGCCGCCGGGGACGAAATCCAGCTTCTTCACCGTGATGTCGAAGCCCTTCGGCCCCCACCAGCGCGCGAGACGGTCTGCCTCGGCGAACGCCTTCCACACCAGCTCGCGCGGCGCGTCGAAGGTGCGGGTGATGGTGAACTCGGGCTCCAGGGCCATCGTCGCCAGATGCTCGCCGAGGCACTCCAGGGTCTGCTTGCCCAGCTCGACCGCGCCGAAGGCCTTCACCGCGTTGCACGCCTCCGCCGAGGCGAAGACGGATCGCATCGTCACCTGCGTCTTGCCCGCCTTCTCGACGAAGGTCACGGTGACATTGAAGCGCTGCGCATCACTGTCGGTGCCATCATCGTGCACCCACTCCAGCCGCTCCGGGCGCACGATCTCGGTCCAGATGATCCGGTTCTCGAAGTCCGTGCCATCTGGCCCGTGCATCACGAACCGCCAGGTGCCGCCCGGGTGCATGTCGGCGATGCGGGTGGTGATGGTGAATCCCCGCGGACCCCACCAGCGCTGCATGTGCTGCGGCTCGGTGTAGGCCCGGAACACCAGCTCTCGAGGCGCATCGAATTCGCGGGTCAGCACGATCTCCCGGTCCGACGCAGGCGCCATCGAGGGTTCCTGGGTGAAGGCTCCAGCGACTTCAGTGCTTTTTGCGGCCATGACGGCGCTCCCTGGTTCGGGGCTGCGGGGTGGGTTCGGACTTCCGGGCGGGTTTGCCCTGGAGCTCGTTGAGGTAGTCGTCCAGACGGTCGAAGCTCGCCTCCCAGAACTCGCGGTAGCTCGCCATCCAGTCCGAGGCTTCCTTGAGCGGCGCGGCCTCCAGCCGACAAGGCCGCCATTGCGCCTCTCGGCCCCGAGTGATGAGGCCGGCGCGCTCCAGGACCTTCAGGTGCTTGGAGATGGCGGGGAGGCTCATCTCGAAAGGCTCGGCCAGCTCCATGACCGAGGCCTCTCCCGTGGAAAGTCGCGCGAGGATCGCCCTCCGGGTCGGGTCGGCGAGAGCAGCGAAGGTGGCATCGAGGCTGGGGTGCGAGGTCTGCATTGAACCGTATGGTTAATTAACCGGATGGTTACGTACAGCGAGCGGCCCGCCCCGTCAACCCTCGTGCTCCCTCAGACGGCAATGGTCAGTCGTGCGCGAGAGCGTCGGGGCCCGGCCAGGGCGATTCACCCGCGGTCTCGAGTGAATCCGACAGCTCACGCCGCCAGTCTGGGGGATCGAAGGGCTCGCCCCAGTAGTCGGTGATCTTCACGATGCTTCCGTCCCGGAGCTCGGCGATCGTCACGTTCCGGTAGATGCGCCCGTCTCCATACTCGGTGCTCCACTCGACGAAGACTCGATCTCCCGCCCGATACCTCTTCCCGAGGGCGAGCTTCAGGTGGGGGAAATGTGACTCGACCTCGGCGATGCGCGCCCTTCCTCGGAGGATTTCGCCGCTCTGGGGCCACTGACGAACGGCATCGTCCGCCAGGGGAGCCCCGACGATGCGCTCGATTCGAGTCTCAGCTGGGGAATCGGCCATGACTGGAACGTGGGTTCGCCTGCGGCACACGGCAATCCAGGTCAGTCTCGAGCGCCCGGCCGGACACGCCTTACTTCGTACGGCTGAGAGTGAAGCTCCGGGATGCGTCCCCCACCCGGGTACGCAGGTTCTCATCCAGGAGCTCGTCGCTCCATTCCGCGGGGAGCTCCGGTTCGGTGACCGCGGCCGGACGCGGAGGCGACGCAGCCGGGGCAACCGGCGAGAGTACCGGGG